>CAMKRB010000402.1 GCA_946415045.1 uncultured Myxococcales bacterium | reverse complement strand
ATATCATTCATTTCCTGCGCCAGCCCAAGTGCCCTGTTCCACGATTCCAGTGCCTCGGTGATATCACCAATCATCAGATGAATCTGGCCGGCGCTGCACAGACACAGTCCTTCGATTTGAATATCGCCATGCGAGGATGACTGGGCTGCGATTTCTTCATACATCGACAGCGCATGTGCGGGATTGCCCATCCATGCTTCCAGACGCGCTTCGAGGTAGCGCAGATAGTACATATCATGCGGCGGAATCGTGAATTGCTCTGTATACTCCCGTGCCTGTGCAAGATGATTTGACGCCTTCGCAAAATTGAACCGAAGCATTTCGAGACGAGATGCGGTTGCATGATACATACACAATGTCTGGGGATCACTCTCGCGATTCAGCAATGCCCGCGCATACGACATATATCGGCGCACATGGCGGATGCTGCCGATTTCGATCAGCATTGATGCCATCTGTATATAGGCTCGCGCCGATTGGGCATACGATGATATTTGCTGCGCATAATGGCTCGCCCGGCGGCAAAGCAAAAATGCTTCATCTATAACACCAAGCCTGAAAACGATATCCGCATTGTCCAGTGAATACTGAATCCGGCGCGACAGATTGTCTTCCGGAATGCTCGACAGCAGCTTTCTGAAAAGACGCCGCGCCTTTGGAAGCTGCGATCGGCGGTAGGCGCTGTATGCCGCACGCACATAATAATGACTCGCTTCCGCATGTGATCCATTCAGGCTCCACAAATCGCCTATCACTTCGTCAAAACGCCGGTTCACATTGTTCAGCGCATACCATTGCGGCGCCGTGCGATACACATGCTCGCGAATCGCTGGTGATGCGCTCTCGGCAATGATCATGCGCTCATATTCCAGATTGAACACATACGTCGTCGTATTGGCTCCATACGATTTCTGCGCTTTGTCGATAAATCCCTTGCGCCGCAGCTGGCGAAGCGATTCCCGGCAGTCCGTTGCCGCGACTTCCGGCTGCGGCCATGTCGTGAGAATGCTTTCCATCGTCGATACCGTAAATGGCGCATTCAAAAGCGACGCAAATCTCAGTATCATGCGCTCCGATTCCGGGCAGCTTTTGAACCGCGCAACCAGATGGTTGCAAACGGTTTTGCGCACCGGCGTGTGCTTGAGCTGCTCAAGAAGCTCCGAATAGTGCGGCAGATTGTTGTAGTGCTTCAGCGTGAGCTGAATCGCATGTTTCGGACTGCCCAGCGAAAGCTGCGCAATCTGGCGGCAGATCTCTTCGGGAACGATCACTTTTTCCCGGGATTTCGACAGTTCCATGATGATATGCTGCGTCAGCTGCACGAGCTCCTCGTCGCTCAGATTCTGCAGCGCGACATAATCCGCATGCAGGGATTTAAAGCACGTCGGCAGCATCTCCCGCGATGGCAGCGTCATCACAAAACTCAGCGGAAGATTCGGCAGCGACTGGTAAATCCGGCTCAGCAGATTCAGACTCGCCCGGTCATAACGCATCGCATCGTCCAGCATAATCACGAGCGAATTGCGCTCCAAATCCGCCTTGAACAGCGGCGTCAGGGCATCGGCCAGACGCGTCATTGCTTCCGACGTTTCCTTGTCAAACGCTGATATTTCCTGGTCGTCGGCGATCGGCATGCCGGGCATCCGCGTCACCACAGTCTGCAGCGAAGGCGGCTGTTTCTTGCGGGGAATGGGCGGCGGAACCACTTTTTTGCGCCACAGATTCAGTATGCTCTCACAAATGCGCTTTCCCTCTGCCCCGGGAATCATCGAGCCAATCGCGCTTTCCACATACTGTTTGATGCTGTCGTAGGACGCCGTGCCCGAAATATAAAAACGCTGCTCCAGAATATTCCTCACCATCTCGAACGGCGTCCGCTTCACCGCCACCGGCGCAAGCGTCAGTATCGTCCGGGGCGCGTGCTCCAGCATCGAATAAAGTGACGCCAGAAATGACGTCTTCCCCATCCCCGCGTCCGCTGTCAGCACAATCAGACGCTTCCTGAACGCCGCATGATCCGACAGTATCTGCCAATAAATCCGCTTGCACTGCCGGGTTCTGCTGCTCAGCTTCAGCGGCTCAAAGTCAAACCATTCCGGCCGCTTCCCCGCATGCCGCTGCGACATATTCGTCAGATGCACGCGCACTTCGGGGTTCTCTTTCAGGCGCTTGTGACGCACCAATGTGACCGTCAAACGCGGTATCTTCCCTGAATATGCCCTGCGGGGACGATAGTCATGCCTGCTTTTCTTCAGTTGCTTTTTCGCCATGCGTCTCATACGTCACCATGGTTGCGTGTGTACTCAGAATAACATTTGCGCATCTCTGCGCCTAATTTCTTTCTGTCGCCACCGCTATGCACTGCGTGCATACGCGGATGGCTTCGGTCGTCCGTGCCTGGCGCACGAACGACCGAATGCGCTTGCTATTGGCTGCGCCAATACGCGCGCGCTTTATTGCCACGGCGTTTCCCAAAATGATGCATCCACCGGTTCCTGCTGGTTGCGTTCCAGATAGTCCAGATACGATGCCCGCGGTATCTCGTGCGCGCCATAGCGCGCCATGTTTTCGGTATAACACTGGCAGTCGATCATCCTTATTCCATATTCCACACAGCGTCTCGCGAATGTGACCAGCGCCACCTTCGCTGCATCCGGCATCAGCGTAAACATCGATTCACCGCCAAATACATGCCCCAGACACGTTCCGTAAAATCCCCCCACCAGCTCGCCATCCGCATAACTTTCGATACTGTGCGCTATGCCGCGCCGGTGCAGCTCGCAAAATGCCGATATCATTCCTTCGTTTATCCACGTTCCGTTGTCGTGCCGTTTGACCGTCGAACAGTGCCGTATCACAGTTTCAAACTGTCTGTCCGCACATACCTCAAATCGGTGCTGCTTCAGGGTTCGCTTCAGACTGTGCGATACATGTATCTCCGCTGGATCGAGCACAAACCGGTCCACCGGACAAAACCACGGTATCGGCTCAGATACATCATCTCCCGGCCATGGAAATATCCCCCGACGATACGCTGTGATAAAACAGTCCGCTGTATATGCGCCGCCAAATGCTATCAGACCATGCCGATCAGATACCGACGGATCCGGCAGTTCCCGGCTCTTATACCACTGTCCTCTATGATTCCGGCAGATAAACAACATGAATGCTCCGATATATCCGACGCTCCCAATTTCGCGCGCCTCCATTCATGACCACGCCCTATTTATCAAAATTGTGCCCCTGATAACATGAATAATTGTCCTCATCCGCAAATATTCTGCATACACTTTGGCTCTATTTAACGAGCGTGGATATGAAAATGCAAAGTCGTTTGCCTCACTGCTTTTAGCTTATAGCTTATGGCTTATTGTGCTCTTTAGCCAACTGCAAGCTATAAGCCACAAACTATAAGCCTGAACTTCCAGACATCGGGCGCGAAAGCTATATCCACACTGGTTAA
>CAMKRB010000401.1 GCA_946415045.1 uncultured Myxococcales bacterium | reverse complement strand
CCGGGGGACGGGGGGGGCCGGAATGAGCGCCATCCGGTGAATGGCGCGAATGAAGAGCCCAGTGAGCAAATCTGCCGGCGCAAGTCGAAGCGCCATGCGCGAGAGACGAAGCGGATTTGATATTGCGAACAGTGGATAAAGGGGCGTTCGCGGAACAACGCCCCTTGCCGCCTGCGGCGCGTAGCCGCGCAAATCATGCGCTTGCGGCGTAAGCCGTCCAAAAGAGCATAAGGGCTGAGTTGCTACCACAAACAGGTAGGTGAATGTGGTTGAAAGAACGCCCCGAATTGGTTATTAAATACAACCCAGGCCCGATGCTTTGGCAGAAGGATTATGCATCGGGTAGACTTCGAGTGAGTGAATACCAAATGAATACATCCGAAATTGATTTCAGCATTGAGACACTGGGCCCCACAAAGATCCAGTCGCCCCTTCACCTGTCAACGCGGTTAAACGACTTCGTTTCGAACTACGTCAAAGACGACGAGTATATCTTCTATAACATCGATTTGCAGCAGAGCAGCCCAAGGATTTCGGCCGAATTCGACAAATCCCGTCTGATGGAAAAAGCCGGTCCGCGAGAACTGCTGTATTTCGATCCCAAAAAGGTCTGTGCCGGCATCGTCACATGCGGCGGCCTTTGCCCCGGACTCAACGACGTGATCCGTTCGATCGTCATGACGCTCTGGCATCAGTACGGCGTGCGCAACATCAACGGTATCCCTTTCGGGTACTGCGGATTTTTGCCCGATTATGGCTATGAGCCCATCAAGCTCACCCCACAGCTGGTCACGACGATTCATCAGCACGGCGGTTCGCTGCTTGGATCATCGCGCGGTGGCTCCGATACCGAAGCCATCATGGATACGATCGAACAGCTCAATCTCAACGTGCTGTTTACGATCGGCGGCGACGGCACACAGCGCGGTGCCCTGGCGCTTCACGAAGAAGCCAAAAACCGCGGTCGCAAAATCAGCATCGTCGGCATCCCCAAAACCATCGATAACGACCTTAGCTTCGTGCAGCGTTCGTTTGGTTTTGAAACCGCTGTTTCCCGCGCAGTTGAAGCCGTTTCGGCCGCACATATCGAAGCCGAAAGTGCCATCAACGGCATCGGACTGGTCAAGGTAATGGGCCGCGAATCCGGCTTCATTGCTGCACATACCGCACTCGCTTCCAGCGACGTGAATTACGTTCTCATCCCCGAGGTGCCCTTCGAACTCGAAGGACCCAACGGACTGTGGGCACACCTCAAGGATCGCCTCTACCGCCGCCATCATGCAGTCGTTCTCGTCGCCGAAGGCGCCGGACAGAACCTGCTCAAGGCTTCCAATGCTGTCGATGCTTCCGGAAACAAAGTGCTCTCCGATATCGGCGTGTACCTCAAGAATAAATTCTCGGAACTGGCCAAACGCGACCAGATCGCCCTCAACCTCAAATACATCGACCCGAGCTATATCATTCGGGCAAGTGCGGCCAATCCAAACGATTCGATCTATTGCTCGCGACTTGGTGCAAATGCGGTTCATGCTGCCATGAGCGGACGTTCCGGACTCATCGTTTCTATGGTCCACGATCGCTATGTCCACATCCCAATTAAACTCTCGGTCGGCCGCCGCAATCTGGTCGATCCCGAAAGCGATTTGTGGCGCGATGTCGTCGTGCAGACCGGACAGCCGCCACTTATGGTCAACCAGAGAATTCTGTAGTTCACCGGGCCGGTTGGCTATGTCTCTACAGAATATCAATGATCGCGCATTGAAGATTTCGTCGGATGCTGCGGATCTTGGGTTTGACTGGGCACATCCCGTCGATGTGCTCGACAAACTGGCCGAAGAGGTCGCCGAGATCCGTCAGGCATTGATTTCGGGCGAATCAGTGGAAAGAATTGCTGAAGAAGTCGGCGATTTGTATTTCGCGCTTGTCAATTTTAACCGGAAAATGCACATTGATTCCTCGCAGGCGTTTGAAGCAGGCGTTAAAAAATTTGAACGCAGGTTCAATGCTTTGCGCCAATATGTCGAACAATCCGGATGCCAGATAGACCAGCTCAGCGATAAGGAACTGGACGATATATGGCAGCAGGTTAAAAAGGATGAGGGAAAACATGGCTGTCAATAACAACACTCTGATGTCGGTTCTGATGCGCTCCAACGCCATGAGCGATGCGCAGACCCTGATCGATGCGATGATGTCGATCCAGACTCAGCTGTCCGAAATCCAGGAAAATCAACGCAAGATTATGAAAACATTGCGGGATATGCGCATCGAGGAACGCAGCCGCCTGAGCGACATCAAAAAAACGACGCAGGTATTGCTCAAGGAAACCCACTCTGCGCTCAGCGATCAGCTCAACGAAATTCAGGACTCGATGGATGACCAGATGGCGGACGATGGGGATGATATTTCGCTGCCGTCGGATATCGAGATCTTTACTAAATAAACTGCATTTTGGGGGGACGTCCTTCGGCCGTGAGCACATTCTTTTTCCGGACGTCCTTCGGCCGTGAGCACATTCTTTCGCGGCTGCGCGCCGCAGGCGGCAAGGGGCGTCACAGCCCGAGCCCCGCAAGGGGCGATATATTTTGGCTATGTTTAACCAGTGTGGATATAGCTTTTGCCCCCGATGTTTGGAAGTTCAGGCTTATAGCTTGTAGCTTGTAGTTGGCTAAAGAACACTATAAGCCCTAAGCCCTAAGCCCTAAGCCCTAAGCCATAAGCTATAAGCCATACAGAGCAAAAAAAATCCCCGGTCTTGCCGGGGATTCTGATATCCGTAGATCGCCGTAAATTAGTTGGCTGCGTCGGCTGCGGGGGCATCGGCAGCAGCTGCATCATCGGCTGCAGGAGCAGCATCAGCAGCAGGAGCAGCATCGGCAGCGGCAGCATCGTCGGCTGCAGGAGCAGCATCGGAAGCAGCGGCATTATCAGCAGGAGCAGCTGCATCAGCTGCAGGAGCTGCGGCTTCTTCGGTCTTGGTTTCGGTGGTCTTGCAGGCCGACAGTGCGATCAGAGCGACCATGGCAAACAGAACGAGCAGTTTTTTCATTTTTCGTTTCCTTATGGTTTGTGTGTACGAACTGTGTACACGGAAGTATTTGCATGAGAAGCGCACGATGTCCTGGCGCGCTTAACAAATGTCGAATGTGCCACATGTGGCATATTGTGTCAAGAACATAATGGTGCGTGGGGAGGGCATTCCTCTCCCCAATGTCTCCTCACGCGATACACATCACTTGCACTTATACGAAATGCTTACTCCTCTTCGTCCTCGTTTTCCTTTGCATTTTCGTATCTGCTGAATTTCTCAGGGGTCAGCCCTTTGTCCATCACGACGGATGAGCATAAACCCTCACGAAGACAAAGCGCGCCCTTCTGGCACTGGGCATTGCCGCATGCGCATCCCTGTGCATTCAGACACACATACCCCAGCGTCTGAACGCATTTGTAATCCGAGAGTTTTTTCGGTGTCACCTCGGAATAACCGC
>CAMKRB010000400.1 GCA_946415045.1 uncultured Myxococcales bacterium | reverse complement strand
TAGACCTCGCCACGCACCTCAAGCCCCGGCATATCGATGTGGCGTGGGATCGCTTTGATATACCGTACATTGGCCGTGATATCGTCGCCAATCTGACCGTCACCGCGGGTCGATGCGCGAAGCAGATCGCCGTTCGCATCGTATTGAATGCTGCATGCCAGCCCGTCGATCTTGGGCGACCCCAGAAAATCGCCTTTGAATTTCCCCAAAAATTCCGTCACTTCACCGGCGCTGTAGGCTTTGGCAAGCGACAGCATGGGAATCTGGTGCACGACTTTGCCGTTCGAGGCGACTTCGGGCGATGTGAGCGCATCCAGCGCCGGGCTTTGGGGCGCTATCGCTTCCAGACGCAGCGTGAGCCGGTCGAACAGCGGATCCGGTATTATCGGATGCCCTTCATTATATAATTGATTGTGCTTTGCGATCTCCTGTTCCAGTTCTTCCCGGCTCATCGAATCGAGGCGAAGCGCCAGCGATTGCGCGTAATCCGGTTCCGGCGACAGGGGCAGATTCCGTTGTTCCGGCAGATCAAACAGTGATTTTTGCTTCGGGGTATCTTGCTTGGCCATCAATGCTGCTCCGGCAAATCGGGTGCTGCGGCAGATTCTTGCATGGCAAGCTCTTCCTTGAGTATGCTTACGATGGAATCAACGTCGAATTTCCCTTCGATCCTGCGACCATTGATAAAGAATGTCGGCGTGGTTGTGACGCCGTTTACAAGTCCTTCTTTTTTCGATTTCGAAACCGTCGATCGCGTTGCTGCGTCTTTCATCTGTGATGCGAATGCATCTTTATCCATACCGATTTCCTGAGCCCAGACGTGGATCTGATTCAGCGTGAACGCATCGAAATTCTCGTACGATTTGAGCAGATACGGCCAGGCTTTGCCCAATTGGGCTGCGGCTTCGATCGCAAGCGCCGCCGGCGTGGAATTGTCGTGCGATTTGATCGGGAAATACCGCAGATTCACCGCAATCTGGTCTTTTAACGCAGTCTTCTCAAGTGTATGAATGAGCAATGGAACGTGCCGCGAACAATATGGACAACGTCCGCATAAATACACGCTCAAAACGACTTTTGAATCCGGATTGCCCCAGATATGCTCCGGTTTCACCTCGATATCATAAATCCTCGCATCCGCCGCCATCGCTTTCGCTCGCAAGTCAATGATTTCCTTGATTTCATCGGCTTTTTTGCCTTTCGACGAAAGACGGCATATCTCATCGGCAACAAATGATACCGACTTGCACTCTGCGGCTTTGTTCAGACATGATTCAACGGTGTCTGTGCAACAGCCATAGCCATGAATCTGCCCAAATGCGGCTTTCGCAACCTGCAATGATTTGGCGTCGAGCGAATCGCAGCTGGCTGCTTGCGCATAAGCCGCCGATACACTCGCAAAACAGAATAGAATCGATAATATGGTCTTTAACATCTCATGATTCCCACGAAATATCCCGTTACCTGCAGCATGCGAAAACAGCTGCACTTCATATTTTATCAAAATATGCACAAAAATAAAGGTCATCAAATGCATGATCTTTTGTTTTCTGGACGCATGCTATGGGCTAACGCCCATACGCATTGCGGGCGCGTCTATCGCCTGCGGCAATACGCCGCGCCATCACTATTGTTCCCGTCATCGCCGCGTTCCAGTCTCAATTACCTCATGCTTTCCCCGCAAATAATTCCTCAAAAGATCACGTCAAATGATCAGTTTGCATGCATCGGTATTTGCGCATAAATTTCACCACGAACGCCATACCGGTGTTCCTCGGCTTTTCCATAGGGAGCAATACCATGACGAAATCCAGGCAAAACGATACGATAATGGATAAGAGGCAATCTTCAGTGAAAAAACTGTTCGAGTACTATCTGCAGTCGCTCACGCCGCCTGTCGTCGAAATGGTCTCCGAAGACGTCTACCTGTCATGGGTTCAGACAGTCTGGCTTGGCAATTTTGGCAATAAAATGGTTGGTTTCAAAGACCCGGATCCCAGCCTTGTCGATAAAAAGGGCAAACTCAAAGCGCCCTGGACGATCGAAAACGAATTGTCCTCAAAAGCCGGTAGACTGCTCAGAACACCGGCTTCCATCATCGGTAGAATCGGCAATTTGTATAAATGCCGGGCATTTTATGCATCATCTATCACCGAAATGATGCAGCTCATTCTGGTTACCGAACAAAAGCTGTATTTCAGAGATTTCAGAATATTGATGCGATATGTGTTCGGCATGACAGACTGGCAGCTGTATATTCTGTTGATGCAATTGTATCGCGATAGCGAAATCTGCATCGTTTCAAACAGCGATGAACACGGTAAGCCAATTGGACCGTTCATCATTCAGTCACAGTATACAAATCCGGATATGATAAAGTATCATTTGAAATGTATACAGGATGCATGGGATACCAGGGATGAACCCATTTCCAAAGATGCTTTGCTCTTCGATCCCGAAATCGACCCTGATCTGCGCAACGATTTGCATTCGGGCAACATCTGGTTCTGGATCGATGCATTTATCGCCGTCGATGAATTGCTGGCGCGGATGTTCGCATCCATCGATGACGATTTGGATGAGGATGCGGCTTCCATGCCGGATGTCAGGCAATTCAATGCACTGAATCAATACTTTGATTCTGAGGAAAATCTTTCCATTGACGATTGTTATCCATATCTTCTCGAATTGCTCAATATCAAATCCCGAGACGACGTGGTGCTCACGCCCGAACACATGGACACTCACAAACTTGATGCATTCGTGAATGCCTATAAGCAATATAAAAAAGACAACGCTGAAATGATTGAAAACGTTATCAGTAAATACAAGAATTGCACAGATTATATCTATGATTTTTCAGACCCCAAAACCTTCGAAGACCCCACCGAAACTGCCACCGAAGACGATGTACGTGATGCCATTGAATTACTAAATGCCAATCAGGATTCGCTTCGAAAAGACCGAAAAACAGGCAAGGTCATCAATGCCGAAAAAATTATCTATATATTAAGCGAAATCCCCGAAATTTTCTCACTCAAATCCCTCTACAAAGTGTTCGAAGCATTCGACACCGACCCCGAAGTCGTGCGCCGCGACGTCCGAAAACTCGAAAAAGACAAGAAAATCGTCATGGCCAGACGCGGCCTGTATTGCTCGGTCGATTACGCAGAGTCGCACGCGAAGAAATCCTATTTCACGCTGGAATCCATGTTCAGTGACGACACCGACGATGTATCCGCAGCCGATATGTTCGATTCGGACAATGATACGGATGAATAGCGAGTTTTTTGAGGGATCGGAACGCCGTTAGGCGTTCCATATCCATAGCCCCCGGCAGCGCCGGGGGTTAATGGTTATCCCTAAACCCAGAACGCCGTTAGGCGTTCCATATCCATAGCCCCCGGCAGCGCCGGGGGTTAATGGTTATCCCTAAACCCAGAACGCCGTTAGGCGTTCCATATCCATAGCCCCCGGCAGCGCCGGGGGTTA
>CAMKRB010000399.1 GCA_946415045.1 uncultured Myxococcales bacterium | reverse complement strand
GGCTTTATCCGGGCTTCGATTCTCCTTTAACAATTCCAGATAATATTCAGGCACAGTGCGCGGCGTCTTGTCGGGCAGATACTGCCACAAATCCATATTTCCAGGTTCGCAAATCGTCGTTACTTCCTTGAGCTTACGATTCATTGCCCGATCTTTGTCGATATCTGCCGGCTTGATATTATCTATATCAAATTGTTCATTTTTATACTTTTCAAATAACTCAATCAGTTTATCGACATCCGAAAGCCTGTCTTCAGCTTTGGGTTCCAGCATATTTCGCAGCGTGTTGACGACTGCAACCGGCAACTGCTGCACTTCGGGTTCGAATACCAGACGAAAATCCTTCACCGGAATATCCGCAGGAGAAACCCCCGAAAACAGCTCAACAGCTACAGCGCCCAGCGAATAGATATCGCTCGCCGGCTGCGGGCGGCCCATCAATTGTTCGGGTGGCATATAACCATACGTTCCCGCAACCGTCGATCCACCGCTCTGCACCTGCGGATTCGCCACAGCTCCAAAATCGATAAGCGTCACCTTGAATCCACCACCAATCGCCGGCGATATCATGATGTTCGATGGTTTGATGTCGCGATGGATAATCGGCGGATCACGACGCTGCAACTGCCTCAGAATCTTTAACATCTGCAGCAAAAGATCATACACTTCATTCATCTGAAACCGATGCCCGTCCCTGAGCATTTTGGCAAGTGACGCGCCTTCAATATATTCCTGAATGATATATGAGCAGGGCGGCTTGTCTTCCAGACATTCAATCGCATCATAAAATTTCGCTACACCGGGAATATTCAGTCCGGATAACACATCTGCTTCGCGATGGAATAATTCATACTCTTTCCATGCTTTCACCGAATCGATATTCAGCTGTTTGATCGTCACGAGACGATTGTCGGAAAAGCGTCGCGCCAGATAGACCCGCGCCTGTCCGCCATGTCCCAGTTCCTCCAAAAATCGATAGGATGCAGCAAGTGATGCAGGCGTCTGCATTTGCTTAACCTGTTGTTCTGCTTCGGCCCGGTATTTGGCTTTGTCGGACAATTTACGTTCCGCTTCGCTTCTTTCTCGCTCCAAAACTTCGTCGCTTGCCACTATACTGGATGTTTCCATAATCCCTCTGCAAATGTTTGAGTACTATCAATTATATAACTGCGACAACCTCGGGAACGGCTGCAAACCGAGGGGGTAGCGGCGTATGCGCGCAGCCGTGAAGACGTGCGTTCGCACGTCCACGGCGAGCACATAGACGCGTAGGGGGAGACTTCCCCCACATGCAGCAAGGGGGCATGCCACCTTGTCAAAATGGATTTATGGTGCGCGTTTTGTTCTATTTAATAATCGCGCGATGGTAAACTTTTTTGCCCTTGCGGATTTTGACGCCGCTTGTGAGTGCGTCTTTGGTGACGGTAAATTCGATAGATTCTACCTTGACTTCGTCGACAGTGATGCCGCCCTGGGCGATGAGTCGGCGCGCTTCGCCGCGGCTGGGCGCGAGTTTGCACGACACGAGCAGGTCGATGATGCCGAGGCCGGCGTCGGGCACGTCGGTGAGTTCGGTCGTCGGCATGTTCGAATCGTCGCCGCCGCCCGCAAACAGGGCCAGCGCTGCGTCGCGCGCTTTGTTGGCCTCGTCTTCGCCGTGCACGAGTTTGGTCAGGTCGTAGGCGAGCAGCGCCTTCTTTTCGTTGATGCGCTCGGGAGCCCAGTTCTCCATTTCATCGATTTCGGCGAGCGGGATAAAGGTGAGCATGCGGATGCATTTCATGACGTCGGCGTCGTCAATGTTGCGCCAATACTGGTAAAACTCGAACGGCGTTGTTTTGGCCGGGTCCAGCCAGACCGCGCCTTTGGCCGTTTTACCCATCTTTTTGCCTTCGCTGTTCAGGAGCAGCGTGATCGTCATCGCGTAGGCGTCGTCACCGGTTTTGCGGCGAATCAGGTCGGTGCCGCCCAGCATGTTGCTCCACTGGTCGTCGCCGCCGAATTGCATATTGCAGCCATAATGCTGATGCAAATAATAGAAATCATACGACTGCATAATCATATAATTGAATTCGAGGAAACTCAGGCCCTTTTCCATGCGCTGTTTGTAACATTCGGCGCGCAGCATGTTGTTGACCGAGAAACACGCGCCCACGTCGCGCAGCACATCTACATAGTTGAGTTTGAGCAGCCAGTCGGCGTTGTTGACCATGATGGCCTTGCCTTCGCCAAATTCTATAAACCGCTCCATCTGCTTTTTAAAGCACTCGCTGTTGTGCTGAATCGTTTCGGGCGTCATCATCGATCGCATGTCGGTGCGGCCGGACGGATCGCCGATGTGCGCCGTGCCGCCACCAACGAGCACGATCGGCCTGTTTCCGGCCATCTGCAGGCGTTTCATCAGACACAGCGCCATAAAATGACCGACGTGCAGCGAGTCGGCGGTCGGGTCAAAACCGATGTAAAATCGCGCGCCGCCGCGGTCAATCAAGTCTTTAATCTCTTCTTCGTCCGTCACCTGTGCAATCAGGCCACGGGCCTTTAATTCCTCGAAAATCTTCAACGTTCTGTCTCCAAATATATGGAATTGCCCCAGTTTTTGGGGATTTGGTCAAATGGCCGAAAAACAGCCAGCAACCATTGTATCACAATGCCGCTCCAAACTCTATCGATATTGTATACGCTCGCTTACGGGCAGCCACACGGGGCCGCCCGTACAGCTCGCCCGCCTCCGCTATGCCCTTTGGGCATACGCGTCGGCATCCTGTCAGTTTTTTGCTCGCTTTGCGCCGCCCGTGCCGGTCGCCGCTACAGCTCGCCCGCCTCCGCTATGCCCGTTGGGCATACGCGTCGGCAAAATGATATTGTTTGATACCAACGAACGATATCATTAGATATCATCAAACGACATATTACTGTTCAGCCGTACAAAAGCTCGTTAGGATTTGCATATCAGTAACCCCAGACGCTGCCGGGGGCTAAGGATATGGAACACCTAATGGCATTCTGGGGTAATATTATTTCGTCCATCTGCATGCTTTGCTGAAGCCATTCAGAGAATAGGTGATTTCGCGTTTTGTCGTATCATCGATCTGGATGGTTATCGTCATATTGTTCGCATTACGCATATTCTTAACAAATCGTTGATCTGGAGATAATCTGATAGCAGATCCGACACTCGTACACTTTTGCTGTTTCGGTGATTTTTTGTCAAACCCCACCAAAACATTATCTTTAGGCGTTTGAATTCCCAGCACTTCCAATACCGCATTTTCTGTTGATGTGCCGTTCAATACAAGTGTCGTTCCAGCTTTTTTGAAAGAACAACGGTCTGGCGCATCCGCATTCCATTCTTCGGAATCTACAATGACGGATAAATCCGAATCGGGTGTTTTCGGTGTTTCAGGCGATTTCTGCGGCTCGGAGCTGGTTACAACCTGTGGCTCAAAAGCAGGTTCAAGTTTTGCAATATCGTTACGATATGTCATGACAC
>CAMKRB010000398.1 GCA_946415045.1 uncultured Myxococcales bacterium | reverse complement strand
CCCGCAACCGATTTGGCCAGCGTAAGCGCAGTCCCGGACGGCGCATCAACTTTATTGCGGTGATGCACTTCGACGATTTCGGTATCCCAGTCCAGCAAAGCCGCAGTCGCCAGCTTGCACAAACGCTGCATCAGCGCAACGCCCAAAGACGTATTCGATGCAAAAAAGACCGGTGCATGTGCCGACAAATCCTTAATCTGAGCCCGCACATCATCTGTAATTCCGGTCGTCGCCACGATCCATGCCGCCCGACGGGATCGCATGGTGCCGATCGCAGCCACAGTCGCCGCAGGTGCTGAGAAATCAACAAGCACATCAAACTGCGGTGCATCCGAGAGAGACGATATCATCGCAGGCTGAATTCCATCGTTAATGCATCTGGCATCGACGCGTGCAACAACTTCAAACCGGTTGTCCGCCACAAACTGATGCGACAAAATCTGTCCCATCCTGCCGCTCGCACCAAGTATCGCAATTCTTATGGTTTCTGACATAATCAGCCTTTCATGATATCGAGCAAATCTACAAACGGCTCGCACAGGGCAGCGGCCTGTTCGTCAGGCATTGCAAACAGCGGCGAACGCAAAGTCGGCGGAAATCCAAGTTTTGAACGAGACAGCAACGCCTTGAGCGGAATCGGTGACGTATCGCTGAACAACGCCTTGAACAGCGGAATCATCTGCTCGTGAAGAACTCTGGCCTCTTCATAGCGATTCGCCAGCGCCAGCCCGATGATATCGTGCATGAGTTTTGGTGCGACATCCGCAACCACGCTGATTGCACCAACCCCGCCGACCGCAATAAACGGCAGCGTCGTACCATCATCGCCCGAAAACATCAGGAAATCCGGGCCAGCTTCGATTCGCGTCTGACTCGCGAACACCATATCCGCCGTCGCATCCTTTACGCCGACGATGTTCGGATGCTTCGCCAGCCGCCCCAGTGTCTGCGGCATACAGCGCGTCCCCGTGCGCCCGGGAACGTTATAAATGATTTGCGGCAAATCAATCGCATCGGCAACTGTCATGAAATGCCGGTACTGTCCTTCCTGATTGGGCTTGTTATAATACGGCGTCACGACGAGCAAACCGTCGGCCCCCGCGTCCCGCGCCATCTCACCATTCTCAATCGTCGTACGCGTATCGTTCGTGCCCACGCCCGCAATCACCGGCACTCGCCCGGCAACCACCTCGTGTACAAGACCTATCACATGGCGCTTTTCATCCAGCGTCATCGTCGCGCCTTCACCAGTCGTCGCACACGCCACAATGCCGTCGATCGAATTGTCGCACAAAAACGACACATATCGCCGCAGCGCATCATCATCTACTGCGCCATCGGCACCAAAAGGCGTCGGAATCGCCGCCCACGCACCTCGCCATTTCTCACGCATCCCATCCTCCTGATGCCGCGCAAACTATCGCCTGTAATCCTCCGTCACTGCGCTCACACCCAAACAACGCGCAATGCGCGAAAGCACTTCGGAATTGGCCGAACCCCGCAGCGCACGCCCCGATACATGCTCGATGTTCTCAAGCCCTGCATTCATAAGGTTCGCGACGACATCATCCACCGCTTCTGTCTCGGCAATCCGCACGATGACACTGCGTTTTTCATTGATATCGGCCGAACGCATCCACTGCAACAGTGAAATCGAAAGCCCATCCTGCAGACGAGTCGGCATCATCTTTCCTCCTGAACAAATCTGGCTCTGCCAGCCATCCCTGACAACAAAGCCGTGCAATCTTATCACGAATCCACAACGACTGCAATTTGCCAAAAGGCGTTTATTTTAGATATTTCGCAGGCGGTCTGTGTGTCTGCGACACACACGCCCGCCACCTGCTGCTATCGCGGCCAACGGCCGCGATACGCTGCAGGCATGTGGCTATCCCGGCTAACGGCCGGGATACGCCACATATTCATAATCATTCAACCACAATCAGCTCATCGTCCGATGCATCGAACTTCAGGTGGAAGCGCGCCTTGCTGTCCTTATACCATGGCAGATATTTACCAGCCGCAATATATAATCCGCGGGGGATATTGTCATTCAACTTTTCCGGCGTTATAGTATTATTCAGTATATTACTCTCGTCGTAAACATTGTGAAACATAACACTGGCAAGGTTCACACCGGTTTGTTTTGCGAACAACACATTCTCGATATGAGTGTTAGCAGCACTGTTATACAAGCTCTTAAAGTTGCTGTTAGTCAGCGAGTTAACAAGGTATACATTATTTAACGAATAGATAAAGTAGCTCCTGCCTGTATTACTAAACGCCGTATTATCCTCGAGATTTGAAATATAGCATTTGGTACAATCTGAGGTTTTGTCGACTAGTTCTCCCCAGACCTCAGCTGTCTTCGTAATTGCAGCTTTCTTTATCTGCATTCTATCTATTTTTGTAGTGCCAGCCATTTCACTAAACAGAATATATACAGCGTGCGGTCTTGAATATGACGATGCGGATGCATTCACCTCCATATTAAAAGTACATTCCGTATATTTCGAACTGTCACTTCTCAAACCAAATCCGACAAATGAATTGCTGTAGTAACCTTCTTTCATTACATACGATCCATTCAGAGAAACGCGATTAAACGTTGAATTCGTGGCATTTCTCATAAATGGAGAAACAAAAACCGCTGCATCCACTTCAACGCTATATGTCATATCAATTGTGATATCATCAAATTCGGTGCCATCACTGTCATACAAAATCGCATAACTCGCGCCGCTGGACTTGTAGTATTTATATGTTCCCTTGATGTTAATATTTTTAAACGCACCATGATCTGTAGTATTTGCCAGAATATTCGAAACATTTACAGTACTTGAAGCATCTGTGGAAACCACAATATTGAGATCCTGGATTGTTGCGTAGTATGTGTAACCAAACAAGCCCTGTGTATCATACATCAAAGTGAAATTAATCGTGTGACCATCACCATAAAATACTGCCTCGAATTTGTTGCCTAATGTGCCGATGGCTGTGTTTGAAGTCACGGATATATCATCTTTCAGCAAAAAGACGGGATCTCCATCATCCACCATCGGATAAGCGCTACGTCCACTGGCTTTCCAGTTCTGAGCCAATGCTTTCAAATCATCCGCACTGGCAATCGGATAAACGCACGTAGCATATTTATCGGACCACTCCTGTCCTTCAAGGCAGGACGATGGATCAATATAACTGCAGCCACTATAATCAAGATTGCAGGCGTTGCACTTCACTTCACCCCGGTTATATTCGCCCGGTTTCCATTCGGCGCACAACTTTTTATTATCTTTGAACAGCGAGCCATCGCAATCCTCGCCGGTTTCGAGAACGCTGTTGCCGCAGACGGCCGGCATTTCGGTTTTGCAATTGCTGTAATCTATGGCGCATGCGCTGCACGATACATTGCCGTATGCATAGTTCGAATTCCACTCGCTGCACGCCGTTTTATTGTCCCTGAACAGCGTACCATCGCAATCTTCGCTGGTTTCGAGATTGCTGT
>CAMKRB010000397.1 GCA_946415045.1 uncultured Myxococcales bacterium | reverse complement strand
GTCTGAGTCACCGAGGAAACGACAATTGAGGAGGTTTTTATGTTAACGCCTATGACCACACGGGGTCGCCCCACCCGGGGTTTCACCCCGGGCTGTGATATTGCGCCCATTCAGGGCGCTGGCGGTGTCGCCACTGCGTGGCGAGACTAATTTTATGGGGTCACGCTCGCACGGGCAACCACACGGGGTCGCCCCTACAGCTCGCTATCGCGGCTATTGCCAAAGGCAATACGCCGCATTTCTTCTTCTACAAACCGCATCTTTGTACAAAAATCATCCATGTCAGCGGCTCCTTTTGGAATGCTTGCACCGATTTTATAAATATTTCCGCCATAGCCATTCAATTTACCGATATCTTCTGTATGGCATAAACCAGTTTTCTCTGATGGATAAATAAATCCGCTGGATTTCGCCTTTGTAATATACATATAGGCAATCAACTGATGCATATCATCTCTGCCGGGATCAGCATCATCCAGTCTCTTGTATTTTGCATCCAGAATCATTGAATAATCTTTCGTATAATAATCCGGATATCGTTTATATTTATGAGGCTCAAACAAATAGATCGGATTTCTGCCGGTAATGTTATCCGAATGTACAAAACCCAACGGTTCGAGGACGGTCGCCAGATACTGTTCCCAAAGCCAGGCACCATCGAACAATACGCCATACGCCTGGTCTTTTGAAGCACCATAATTCTGCGCTTGTCCGCTCACGATCATGCGGGCGATGCGCTGCAAAAGGCCGTATTCGGTATAGTAGGGATGTTGGATATCTCTGGCATTGCTGCGCAAAACATGCATGCGATCACCGCGATGGTAATCCTGTGTGGCTTGCATAACCATATTCACAGCAGACTGGATATCTTTATCGCGGGTGAGCAGCGCTTTTCCAAAAGGTTTTGAACGGATGATTTCAATCGCATGGCGCACCAGCATCATCAACGGATTGTTGGCGCTGCGCTCGCGAAGTGAATAGGCAATATCCCCGCGAAATGGCTGGTTATGTTTGATATGCCGCGCAATATCGATACTGCCGCGCAAATGTGTATCGTTGTATGGATTGCGAACATAGGTTTTATAAATGCCCTGACGATACGCAGCCTTGAGCTGATGGATAAATGCGCAGTACAGCAGATCGAACAATCCCGTACTATCTGAGCTGTATTTCAAATCGAGCATATTCATCGAAAACGCGTGAAACAGCATGTAGTGCAGAAAAAAATCGTGTGCATCATCCTTCGCGAAACGCGAATGGATGCGCACCTGCACACCGTTGATACCAATAAAACCCATGATATTTCCGGTCGAAAGGTAAAAATCCCCCTTTTCGCTCTTTTTGATCTCAAAAACAGTTTGTTTGCCGATGTTCCCGTCCGATTTTTCAAAATTTTGTGGAAATATCAGGATTTGGTTGTGTTTATTGAGTTCGGCGAGGGATTGACCGGCAATGCGCAAAAGGGCATCGTGATGCGCTTGGGTAATGGTGCGACTGCTGTTATCGGCAACACCGATAATCGTATTTGTGAAATCGTTGTTCATTTGCGCGTTTTGGATGATTGGGTTGTTCGATAGTTGCGCCCATTCAGGGCGCCGATGTGGTGGAATCTCTTATTCCCGGGGGTTCACCCCGGACTGTATCATTTCGCCCATTCAGGGCGCCTCATCAGCATCCCTATTATTGTTATCATTATTCCTTAAATAATACGCATCCTCAATTTGCTCTTTATATTTCCCGGCCTCCGGCAATCCCCGCAAATACTCGTCGATCAGGCTCTCCAAATGGAAATCCCACAAATCTTCGGCTGACAAATCCTCTTTTACCATCTTCAAAAAATATGCGCCGCCAATCTGATAATCCTCGCCTAATTCCGGGATATCTTTTATCACTTTGTTCATCGCATCCATGCGCTGGCGCACTTCGCCGGTAATTCCCATACTTTCTGCGGTATCTTCGGGAGAAATCTTTTTCCACGCAAACCGCCGCCGCAGCGCAAAATCCATGCTCTCCACACTGCGATCGATGTCGTTCATCGTGCCAATGATGTAAACATTATCCGGGACATAGAAACCCTCACCACTGAATTCATCATCGTCTTCTGCATCTACCAGCTGCTGGTACTGCGTCTTAACGCGCCCCTCCTCGCCACGATACCCCGGATCAATCGCGAAAAACAGCTCACCAAAGATCTTGCTCAAATCCCCGCGATTGATTTCGTCAATGATGAAGACGTAGTTATGTTCATGGTCTTTTATAGCCTTTTTACAAAACTTTTTAAAAATCCCATCATCCCTTTTGAACACCACATTATCACCACTTCTATCAGGCCTCAATCCTTCAACAAAATCGACGTAATCATAAGATGGATGGAATTGCACAAAGCCGACATATTTCTCTAGTTCTTCTTTTTTTAGTTCCAGCCCCTCATTCATCGCTTGGGCAATTTGTTTGGCGAGGTAGGTTTTACCGGTGCCCGGAGCACCGGTGAGGATGAGATTGCGGGAGCGTTTGAGAAACTCAGCGTATCTTGTGGCCAATTCTGAGGTTGTCGATGACATTTCTGTATTGCCACATGATGGTTCCAAAACACTTTTTACAAATTCAAGAATATTCTGGTCAACAAGTGGATCGATCGTTTTCCGATAACTGCCTTCAAAATTTACGAATTCTTTTGGAGCGACGTCAATATAATCCACATTACAACGAACACCATAAGAATTATTCTCAGACAATTCTGAGACGCTATCAACAATTGCGAGTTTAAACAATTTAACCGCTGATATATTATGTTGAGTACCCTTTGTATAAGATGATTTCAAAATCAACACATCATCAGGCTTAATCTTTTTAAGTCGCTGTATCTGCGTATCATCGGAGACGCTAACAAATCCATCCCAAATTCCTTCATCTTCAAAACGTTCCCATTGATTATTGGTACTACCCTGATTATACCCGACCATCCAATAATTACGTTTCTCAGATTCAGAACCTTTTTTGATATACGCAAGATGTGAAATATCAAGAAAAGAATTGACCGATGGATTGTTATTGATAATTTTCGTTATAACATGGTCTAACAAAGAAAAATATTCATCTCCGCTCAATTTTTGCGAAATTGAAAGACCATATTCACCAAGATATTTTCTCGTATTTCTATCGATGGTCAAATACGTTCTTGGTCGAATCTGAAACATACCACGTGCAAGACCATCACCGACGCCAGGGATTGACGATACTATATCATATTCACGCTTTAATGCTTCAAGTTTTGAAGTGTCACCTTCTGCATATTCAATAGCTAATTCATATTGATTCCATATAATATCTTTGTGTTTATGTAATCGTTCATCTAAATACCACTCTTCGTTATCATGCCAGTCAATCCAATCCCATCTTGATTGATTTACACTTTGACAATTTGGCGTCGGAATGCCATAAAAATCACTATTTGAAGAAGGCCGAGTAATATTTTGTGGTATATTTAAAACATCGCCAATATTTCTAATTATTTCAACACGTTTGTTTGTGACATAAT
>CAMKRB010000396.1 GCA_946415045.1 uncultured Myxococcales bacterium | reverse complement strand
GCCGCCCCTCCGGGCCGGCAAAAAGTTGGAGAAAAAAGAAGACGCATTGAATCCCCGGTAGTCGCCTGCGGCTCCAACCGGGGGCTATTGATATTGAACGCCGAACGGCGTTCATGGAACCAAGTCATACATAAGCCACAAGCCATAAGCCATAAGCCATAAGCCATAAGCCACAAGCCAATAACAGGAGTAAAAAAATGAAAAAAATTCTGCCCGTTCTGATTTCGATTTGCGTCGTTAGCTGCATCAATGCATGCGATGATTCACAGAAAGTGGTTCAGGGATCTCACGACGATTCACTGCCCAATGTGAAAATGGAAGTGCATATCGACGATGTCAAACAGGGTGATGTGAATGTACAGGATATGGCCGATTTCGTGCAGTCCGTGACTGCAAGCGGTGAAACATCCAATGCCATTGCCATTTCCGATTTTATCCAGCAAATCAACAATGTGCCCGATAACGAGCTCGATGCTTATCTGGCTCAGTATCTGTGCGACTATCAGTCTTATGCAGATAATATGCGCCCGACGGATAAAGGTGAAAAGTGTGCGATGGTTTCGTGCACCGAAGCCAAGCGCAGTTATTACAATGTCGAATCCGAGAATATGTTTTATGCCGATGATGCCCCGATGAAAGCCGGTTGCTACCGCGTCAAAAATCTTGGCAAAATCCTGATGTACAAAGCCAATCCGAATTCTGCGGTTGTCTGGGTCTATACAGTCGACGATCAGGGCAAGGAAAAGTCGATGGATATCGATTTGGATATCATGGATGCCAAAACACAGGTTGGCGGCTCAGATGCAGTCAAACTCTCCGATCTGTTAAAAGCTGCAGGCATGGATGCAGCTACAGACTACAGCAATTATTACTGTGATTTCCGTGTGGATGATGCCAAAAATACGATTGGCACAGATAAGGCGGAATGCAGCAAGATTCTGTGCAGCACCATTATTGACGAATATATCTCGTCACCGGCAAGATCATTCAATCCTGCAGATACTGCAGCAGCCGCATGCTTTAAGGTCGATAAGGTCAAGGCCGTTTATATTACGCCAAAAGTAGAATCTTACGAATCCTACAAACTAAAGATTTCAGTAGACGGCACGCCGCTTGACGAAATCGATGTTTCGACGCTCACCGATAAAATCGTCAACATCGACGGCAAGCCTTCTGTAAAACTTTCGGATATCTTTGCTGCTGCTGGTGTAACGGTCGATCTGGCTGCATCATGGTGCGATTATATTGCATCCGATGGCTGGAAACCGAGTAAAAAAGATCAATGCAGTGCGATTCGCACTTGCGCAGATGCAACCGATTCTTATGTTACGCTCAATGCCGATCACAAATTGTCGAACAACGTCACGATGGCCGAGAACAAGAATTGTTACAATGTCACAGATCTGGCTCAGGTCGTGATTACAACGACCGATCCGAATGGCGGTGGCGATCCTGAAATTCCATCCTACGAAATCGAAATCACCTATGATGGTACAAGCCTTGGTAAAATTGATTTGGCCACCCTCGCCAACAAAGTCCAGAAAGTCGAAGGCAAAGATGTGATCATGATCAGCGATATCATCAAAGCGGCCAAATCGGATATCGATCTGGCTGCCAGCTGGTGCGATTATTTTGGTACAGACGGCTGGAGTCCCAAAGATGCAGGCAGCGGCGATTGTCCACAGATTCGTTCGTGCAGTTATGCAGAAAACGCTTATATTGACATTGCAGATGTCGATAATCACAAAATGTCCGCCGATAGCAGCAGTCCGAAATGCTACAGCGTAAAGAATTTCGGAAAAATCGTGATAACATCTACGGATCCAAACAATTCCGGAGATTAAAAAAAACGAGCGTATTGGCCCATTGGGCCAATAGCGAGCAAAGACGTGGCGTATCGAGGTAGAGACGTTCCATGGAACGTCTCTGGCGAGATAGACACGTCTGACGCGGCGTATCGAGGCAGAGACGTGGAACGTCTCTGGCGAGATAGACGCGGCCCCCTTCATATCATTATAACCAATATGAAATCACGCATTGCCATCATATTTGCCGCATTATTGCTGCCGATCACATCATACGCGCAGGAACCCAAAGTCCTTGAGCTCGATATGGACGAGGCGAATAGCGCCGATGAAGCGCTTGAGCTGGAAACGATCGATATCGCCGATACGACGATATTCGAAGAGCACAGGGGCGCGCGCCCGAAATTTTCGCAGCGCATCCAGATGCCGCAGCTGCAATCGATTAACGACTGGCTCGAAAGTGCGGCCGGTGTCTTTGGCGATGCGTCGGGCAAGGGCACGCGTTCGGTGATTGTGCGCGGTTTCGAGACACGGCAAATCCATTTTCAGTTTTCGGGCGTGCCGCTGGATACGGGGTACGACGGCATGACCGGGCTGGATGTGCTCCCGATGAATTGGATTGGCGCGGGGCGCATTGCGCATGCAGATGCATCGCCAACCGATGGCGTCGGACTGGGCGGCAAAATCGATCTCTATTCGCTCGACCCCGGTATCCTCGAAGCTTCTGTCGAAACCTCGCTGTTTGGCGTGATCGGATCGGTTGCGCACGGCATGAAACAAGGCCCATGGCATTGGGCGGTGACTGCTGGCGGCCTGTATCAAAAAGGTTTTAAGCTGTCACATGCATTCGAACCGGATAAGGATGAAGATGGCGGCTGGCGCGACTGGAGCTATAAAGGCGGCTACAATCTATTCTTTAAAGTCGGCAGATCACTTGGAAACTGGGGCGATATTGAGCTTCTGGCCGGTTATGCAAATGCACCGCGCGGCGTTCCGACCGGCGTGAACACCGGCTATCGCCGTTATTGGGATTTCACGAACTGGCGAGTGGCTTTTGCGAGCACCAGACTCAGCTTTTCGACGATATGGCTGTTCGGACAGGCACAAATCTGGGCGACCAATCAGGGAAACAAGCTCGAAGCCTTTGACGATCCCTCGCGAAAGACGCAAATCACAGCTGTGGCTTCGACCTCGGTCTGGAACGATTACGATTTTGGCGGCCGCATTGAATTGAATTCGACGCCGTGGAACATCGGCCTGGGTGACCTCAGTGCCATGATTCGTGCGGATTTGCGCTATCAAAGCCACGAATCGAATGAAGATACTTACGCGCCTGCGGTACATACCGACAAATCGTCCAGCCGGTTGTATTTCGACGTGCGTCCCGCGCTCGAATGGCAGATGCTCGATAACCTCAAGCTGTTTGCCGGCGGCAATTTCACAACTGCAATCGGACTGGATGCCGGTGGTTCAAACAATACCGATACGCCGGAGCTCGTCGATTTGTACAACGGCGGATTCAGTACAGGCTTCGACTATCAAATCATTCCGTCGCTGTCGCTCGATTTGCGGGCTGCCCGGCGATTGCGTATGCCGACGCTCAAAGAACAATTCCGCTCGATTCCGCTCGCGCCGACCGAAAATCTGCCCGATCTCAATCCTGAAATTGCCTGGGATTTCGAAGGCGAAATTCACTGGCAGCCGCTGGATACTGTGGCCATTACCGTGGGTGTTTTCGATA
>CAMKRB010000395.1 GCA_946415045.1 uncultured Myxococcales bacterium | reverse complement strand
ACCAAAGGTTTCTGCTGCAGTTTTGGAATCAAAGTCCCTGACCCAAACCGTATGAACGCCCAATGCTTCAGCCGCAAACATCATCGAAGTTGCGGCAATGCTGCCATCCTGTTCACCTGAATTATAGTTCGGATAATTGCGATCCATGTCGAATTTCCAGACTTTTTGGATGTCATAGCAGACGAGAATCATCGCCGGTGCATTGTAATGATATTTCGTCACAGTCTTGAGTTTTGCCAAACCGTCCTGACTTCGGATGATATAAAAATGCTGTGGCTGGCAATTGCGTGCCGTTGGCGCAATGCGGCCAGCTTCGATAATTTTATCGAGTTTTTCCTGTTCAATGGGACGAGGGTCGTAGTAACGCTCGGAGTATCTATTCTTGGCAAGTTCAAAGAAATCATTTGTATTATTTTGTACAAATGGAGCAGCCAGCTCCTTAACGATATCTTCGCACGAATCGATACTTTTAATCAAACTCGCGGTATTGCTGATCGTATTGACACCGGCATCCATATCGCCTTTAAGCATGCCATAATAAAAACTTCCGCTCGGCGGATTGAGATCGCCGCGTTTATTGGCTTCTATACCTTCTTTACCGTATTTATGCGGCGTAGTGCGCCATTTGCAGTGGCCACCCGACTGTGTAAAAACGATATAATCATCCGGATGCGTCTTGAGAATATCCTGTTTGGTAGCATCTGCTGCGCGGCATTCTTTGGACATCGTAAATCTTGTACCGAATGTCACATACGCGGTTCTTCATAGAAAACTCCTTTGGTTACGATTGTTTCTGGTATTCAGAAAGCAGTTGATTGAGATGATTCTTGTTAAAATATTCAATGCGTTCAATGGCCGATATCGAGCCATTCGAAATGCACCACGTCACGACAATGCCGTAGAATTCGGCAATAATACAATATTGAATAGAACTGATTGGCATATTTATGGATAATTCGCCTGTTTTTACGGCGGATTGCAGAATTTCTTCGACAACTTTCATATCCAGATGCATCTTGTTCAAGACGCATACATTGCCAGGGTTCATGCCAAGCTGCATCCAGTTTTGCGCAGAAACCAGGCCGTATTCGACGATTTGCGACATCGCCTCATATAAATAATGCGATAGCTTGTCTGTAACACAGCCTTCCATCGACAAGCTCGCTTCTCTCAATGGATAAATGTTCTGATGCGTTACAGCGTCGATGATTTCTTCCTTGTGTTCGAAATAAGTGTAGAAACTGCCTTTGGCGACGCCGGCTTTTTCAGTAATGTCGCTGACGTTAAAGTTATTGAACCCGCGTTCCAGAATCAGTGTTCTCGCGGCATCGATAAGTTTTTGGCGAGTTTCGAGTGCTGCATCCTGCCTTTTGCCCATTTCTGACCTCCATCAGTTTGTTCCCCCAAAAACTGACTTATCAGTCATTGACTTTTGGGTCAATATTTTTGTGCGCGGACTACCGCCGGATAGACGGGTATTGACACGTCCCTACCAGCTCGCTATGCCCCACACACTGGGCTATGCGTCTGCAATACCATCGCTTTGTCGTTCATGATGCCTTCGTTCGCATTGTCTCAAAACTGATGATCGACCCAACAAGAGGCAATACTGGAGAGAGTACTAACGCAATGAACCGCAAATTCATGAAGAAAGCATGTAATGAAAAATAATATTGATGTTCATCCGATTCAAATACATAATGATTATGCATTTGATAATAATAATCTTCTAAATAAGCGGATGTGAACCCCAGCAACAGTACACAGCTCATACCGATATATGCACCTATAAAAGGCAGCCATTTATTCTTTTTGCTTCGCACACTTTTGGTTGTCCAATAAACGCCTGCTGCCACAAAACTTGCAACACAAATTTCCATAATTACTGTTGCGATGATGGAGGCGATGTCAAATTCAAAGATTGCGGAAAAATGGTCTCCAAAAAAGAATAACGCCATGGTAATAACAAAACATACGGGAATAGACGCTATAAAACCGACCATTCCTGACACAATTTCTCGAAACACACGGGGCCCCTTCTTCTCTGAGGATGTGGTGATGTTCTCTGGAGAATGAGCGATGTCTTGATTTCGTTTAGATTGTTGATCCGATGACAAGATAGTACCTCAGTATAATTTGCTTTATCCTAAGGAATCTCTGAAAAATGCAGAACCTTGCTGGGGATGCGGGCGTCTCGCCCGCGAAAAAATAAGGATTGAAAAATGCTAAAGTGACAAACGGGCAAATTATTCAGAGTTTCCCTAAGCCCCTGTATAGGCATCTTCTTTTTTGATGCAAAAATCGTGTGATGCCAACCATTGGCGGTCTTCGTCGTTTTCAGGTACGTCAATACGCTCAATTTTGAAAATGACAGGGCGTGTTCCATCGTTGCAGCAGGCAATCATGATGCGGTCGTCGTTTGTCCAGCCATGCATAATCGATCCACCCTGTAGGGCAGTATAAATATATCGACTGATACAATCCCATGCCTCTGCGCAGGGAAATTTGGGTTCGCGGTCGCGGCCGAAATGCCAGAAATCATCCTTGCCATCCGCTCGCTCAAAGATGAATTCATCGCCAACATGAAAACAAGGGCACATGCCACTTTCAGGATCAGCTAGATATTTCTTTTGCAACTCAGAATGGAGTTTTTTGTCAATGACCGTTACTTTACAGATGTGTTTCATTATCTAATTTCCTTATAAAAGAATGACCTGATTGACAACATTCCTAAATATTGCTTCTGTGCATCACTCGGAATAATGCATTGCCTGGATTGATGTAGATGCCCATCATGCGATCCCTATCCCCCAAAACTTCTCGTCAAGGCGTTCCATAGAACGCCCCTTCCGCATTATACCTTAACTCGCTAATCCCCAAATAGCGAGTTTTTTTATGATGTGGCGCGGGCTATCGGCGTTGCCGATACGCCACGCGCATCGAGCTATGCACTATCACGCCGTGCTGTCTACACGGCGCGATGCATGCATACGCCCTCTTGCCGCCCGCTATGTCGATACGCACAGTTCGCGCGTATCGACATACGCGGGCGGTGTTCAATGTGCCACATCTCCGCACCACTAATCGATTTGCGTGTTCCAATTTTCTATTTATTTTGGTCAAGAGAGGTTGACTTTTTTTTTTTTTTTTTATCATGCAGTTGGTTTACCGCCCGAAAGGCGCTGTAAATTGTGTTGATTAATCTTTTCTTAGAGGTCTTGTCATGAAAAAAATCCTCGTCTTTACAGCCATTCTTTCAAACATTCTTTTGGTATCCTGCTCCGACCCTTGTGAAAAGTATTCAAAATTTAAAACGGATGAGCATAACGGATCTTTTAGTTGTGATGATTTTGATTGCGCTGTAAAAATAGATCTTAAAGATGAACAACTTAAAAGAGAGTGTAACTCACACTTAGCCGGTTTGGTTGAATCCGACAGGTCAAAAGCTATCCTTAAATGCGAAGATGAATATATTTCTGAAACTGATGCTTGTAGAAAGATGAATGAGAAGCTGGACGAGCTGCTGGAATATAAATCCTCTAGTGCTGGATCTGAGT
>CAMKRB010000394.1 GCA_946415045.1 uncultured Myxococcales bacterium | reverse complement strand
AAGACCGAGTTCAATGGCGATGGCGTGATTACCGAACAGTCGACGAAAGATGAAGAACTGCAGGGCGTGATTAAGAATGCCATCGAAACCGTCGGTTCGGTTGATGACCGCAGCGGTTTGAAGGGGATCAATACCGAGCTTCTGGACAAGTTTTATACGGCATGCGCCGATTACAAAGCCTGGAAAGATGCGGGAAAACCTGAGATCTTCGCATTTGGCGATGATACTGCAGCTGCATTGGATGCAGTGAATGCGATTAAGGATAAGGTCGCGGATTATTTCATGCGCTGCAAACTCGCGGCATTCAATACGGCCAGTACTGCGGCGCTTGATGTTTCGGCCGAGCGGATTGGAGAGATTGGCGCGAAGGATTTGGCGGCCAGCAATGACGCGATTTCGGCATACCCAATTGCGCGCGTGATTGGCAAAGCGGCGCTTCCGCTCGATATCTCTGCCATCAATCCCGCATGGCAGGATGCTTTTGCCAAGGTCAAAGACCTGGTCATCAGCAAGTCTTTCCCGAGCGCACACGAGCTGACCGAAAATCAGTGGAAAGAAATACTCGCCAAATTCGATGCATACACCGCATGGAATGGTGAGAAAAAAGGTGCCGAGGTCGAATCGCTGGGCCTCGAAAAGATAGAAGAAATACTCAATGCCGACAAGAAATCTGCACTTGAGGAACTGATTGCAAAAGATAAGGAAAAAGAAGAAGAATCCACATCTATTGATGCAGTGGAGAAGTTCTTAAGATACTATAAAAACTTCTACAAATTGCTTAAGAATTTTGTCACACTGACGGATTTCTATTCGCGTGATCCAAAGGCTTTGCCTGTATTCCAGGCCGGTACACTGTATATCGATCAGCGCAGCACCGAGCTCTGTATTAAAGTTGCCGATATGGGCAAACAGGGCGATGTTGCTGAAATCAGCGGCATGTATGTATTGTATTGCGATTGCACATCCAAGGTGAAGAATCAGACGATGACGATTGCTGCAGTGCTCACCGATGGCGATGTGGATGATCTGCGCATCGGAAAGAATGCCGTGTTTTACGATCGCGATGGCGTCGACTGGGATGCCGTGATTACGAAGATTATCGACAATCCCATCAGCGTTCGTCAGGCTTTCTGGACGCCCTACAAAAAGCTCTATCGCTTTGTTTACGACAAGATCAACAAGACTGCAGCCGAAAAGAATTCGATTGCCGAAGAGAAACTGACGGCCAAAGCTGATGCCGTGAAAGTGCCTGCAGCTGATGCCGCACCTGCGGAACCTGCAGCAGACGGCAAAGTTGCCGGATTTGATATCGCGAAGTTTGCCGGTATCGCGGCTGCCATTGGCATGGCACTCGCCGCACTTGGTGCAGTGCTCGTCGGCATCATTGCAGGTGCCAAAGAACTCACATGGTGGCAGTGGCTCATCATTATTGCAGCCATTATCCTGTTGATTTCCGGTCCGTCGATGTTCATTGCATGGCTCAAACTGCGCAAACGCAATCTGGCTCCCGTGCTCAATGCCAACGGATGGGCCATCAACTCCCGCATCCTCGTCAACACCCGGTTTGGTGCGACCTTTACGAGCCTTGCAAAATATCCGAAAGTTCATGTCGAAGATCCGTATGCATCCAAGTCTGCGAAAGTCATCAAGTGCATTTTCATCTTGCTCGTTCTGATTGTTATTGCGCTGGCTGGATTCAGACTCACAGGGCACTGGGATATGGTGACCGATCGCTTTGAGTTCCTCAAGCCTGCGCCTGCGGCTCCGGCAGATGCAGCACCTGCAGCAGATGCAGCACCCGCTGATGCAGCGCCTGCGCCAGCAGAATAAGTCATCGATTTATGGATAGGAAGCCCGCCGATTTGGCGGGCTTTTTTTTGTGGCTTCATACAGGGCCTGCGATGCGCTTATGCGTTTGGTGCTGTGATTTGTTCTGTCCGCAGGTTTCACCCATGGTTAAAATAGTTCGTCCCTGCGTGGCTTGTGCGATGACGCTCTTTGGGGGGGGGGCCGGATTGTTCCAGGGCGTACATCGTTTCTGCTTTCCCTTGGCATGGGGTTTTCAAAAAAGAGTCTTTAGAGAATAGGAATGAAGTATGCGTATTGCATAATCATTGATATGCAATAAGAATAATTAAATATTTATAATGTGTGGTTTTATGTGTGTCTGTTGTGTAACGTATTGAATTTAATGATGATTTTAAAAATGTCGGATTGGCCTGGTTCTGGCAATATTGGATAAACGTCACGCCATATCGCGGTTGAATGGTGTTGGATGAGCCGATGATATCGGTGTGATTTTTGTGAAATGAATGAGGTAAAAGCCATGTCAGAACTGACGAAACGATTTGAATCCGAAGCCCTTTGTCACAAAGAAGCATTGATGAACCATGCGCTTCGTTTGACACATAATGAGCGGGATGCCGAAGATCTTGTGCAGGATACACTGATTCGTGCCTGCCGGCATTTCGATAAATACGAAGCCGGAACGAACTGCAAGGCATGGCTGTGCCGCATCATGACCAACGAATTCATCACGCAGTATCGCCACAATCAGCGTGAATTTGCATGCGTTGATCGCCGGGAGGAACTCGATGAGAATCATCCCGACACGAGTGAAACGTATTATCCTGACGATGCATTCGCCGAAACGAGTGAGGATTTCGGAGACGAAGTGACGAGCGCATTGCATTGTGTTCCCGATGATTTCCGGGCGATTGTGGTGATGGCTGATTTGCAGGATCAGTCCTATCGCGAGATATCGGAAAAGCTCGAAATCCCCATCGGCACTGTGATGAGCAGGCTTTTCAGGGGACGCCAGATGCTGCGCAAAAAACTGCATGATTATGCGGTTTCTCTTGGTATTGTTCGTCAGAGCGTGTAGTTGCACATTCATCAGGGATTGCTATGACAGACAGGACGTGTGACAGATTTGAGCTGAATGTGATGCCGCACATGCAGGCCATGTATGGCATCGCTTTGAAATATACGCATAATGAGCAGGAAGCACAGGATCTCCTGCAGGAGACGATGGTTAAAGCTTGCCGTTGTTTTGATTCGTTTGAGGAAGGGACCAATTGTCGTGCCTGGCTTGTACGGATCATGACCAATACATTTATCAACGAATATCGTCGTCACAGGCGCGAGTTGAATATACTGGACGTGGTCACGGATGAAGCTGCAGATTATGTGAAATCCGTCGTCAATACGCCTGATAAATCACTTGAGCAAAACGAAGTGAACCTGCAAAAGGGCTTTTTTTATAGTGTTTCGGATGAGCTTGCGCGTGCGCTCAATGCGATTTCTGGCGAGTTCAAATCGATCATTGTGATGGCCGATTTGGAGGAATTGTCGTATCGCGAAATCTCGGAGAAACTGCAGATTCCCATTGGTACAGTGATGAGCCGATTGTTTCGTGCGCGTCAGATGCTCAAGAAGCTGCTTTCGGAGTATGCGGGGGATCTTGGATATTGCACAGAGTAGAATAATTATAGATTTCCTGCATTTTTTGACGGCTTGCGCCGTAAGCACATATTTTTCGCGGCTACGCGCCGCAGCG
>CAMKRB010000393.1 GCA_946415045.1 uncultured Myxococcales bacterium | reverse complement strand
CATTGAGGAATGCGGCGACTTCGTCGATGGTATGTGCGCTTCCTGTGGCGACTTCTTCGCGTGCGGGGGTGCTGGTGTTTGGCGCAAACGCATTCACGGACGTGTCGCGTTTGACTTCGGCCTTTTCTTCATTTGCAGCATATCCGCATTTGGGGCAAGACAGGATTCTGTCTTCACCGGTTTGCGCGAGGACCTGGAATTCGTGGCTGTGCGAACCGCCGATATTACCCGAATCGGCTTCGACGGCGCGGAACGAGAGACCGCAACGCGTGAAGATACGGCGATAGGCGTTATACATTTTCTTGTAGGATTCTTCGGCAGCATCGAAAGAGACGTCGAAAGAGTAGCCGTCCTTCATCATGAATTCGCGTCCGCGCATCAGACCGGCGCGAGGGCGCAGCTCGTCGCGGAATTTGACCTGAATCTGATAAAGGTTAATGGGCATTTGTTTATAGGAGCGAACGAACTGGCGGGCGAGGTCGGTGACGCCTTCTTCGTGTGTCGGGGTGAGGCAGTATTCCTGGTTCTTTCGGTCTACAAAGCGAAGCAATTCCTTTCCGTAGTGATCCCATCGACCGGATTGTTTCCAGATTTCAGCGGGCTGCACCATTGGCAGCAGGATTTCCTGAGCACCGGCAGCGTTCATTTCTTCGCGGACGATCTGGGTGATTTTCTGTACGCTTCTAAGTGCGAGCGGCATTAAGGTATAGATGCCGGCGGTGAGCTGATTGATGTAGCCAGCTCGCAGCATGAGCTGATGGCTGGGAAGCTCAGCATCGACAGGGGTTTCTTTGCGTGTTGGAATGAGTGTTTGTGTGTATCGCATGAATCATCCTTATGTGAGATGTAAAAGGGGCGCGAACAGTCGCATCCAAAATGGCGGTAATTTCTTTTTTTTTTGAATAAATATCAAGCGGATTGTTCATTAAGAGGATTGTTATCTGAGATAAAATTTTGTATGATGAACGATTGGTAAAGTGTGCTTTAAGATAGCACGCGCAGTGGCAGGATCGCATGCATGATATGTGCGGGAAGTGTCTGAGAGTTTATGCATTGAGTTGTATGAAGTCTTGGAAACGGCATCTGCCGGGATGAGAGTGTTAAGTGTTATCGCTTTGGCGATGGCAGCAAAATCAGGCGTCGAGACATGAGTGGGCGCAGCAATACAGGAGGAAATAATGGATAGAGCACAGCTGAAGTGGCTGTTATGTGCATGTATATTGGCTGGATGTACCGATGGAAAGACCGAAGTGGTGTTGCCATCCGGACAAGGTGGGGCGACTCCTGCCATACAGAATGCCTGTGGTGCTTCAAATCCATGTAAGGCAGATGAGATATGCACATCCAATGGCTGTTCAAAAGCTGCTGGCATTGGCAGTTTCTGCGGGGATGGATTTGCATGCAGCCAGGGGGTCTGTGAGAGCAATATCTGTAAAGTCGTAGTGATGCCCGGGCAGGCTTGTGGAACCGGAAAATCATGCTCTGAATCGGACTGCGTGAATGGCGTGTGTCTGAAGAAAGTACTGGAAGGCGGAGATTGCCGTTCGAGTCTGACCTATTGCGAGAATGGCACATGTCTGAATGGTTTCTGCAAAGACAGTGGTTTCACCCCCGGAACCGACACCAATTGTCTCGACTCGGATAACGACACGATCGGTGATGAGTGGGACAGCTGTGATATGGACACGGATTCGGATACACTGCCCGATTGTCTGGATTTGGACAGCGATGGCGACAATATCCCCGATTCTCTCGAAACGCTCAGAGGCAAGTGCCAGAGACCGACCGATTCAGATGATGACGGCATCTTCAATTTCCTCTCCCTGGACAGCGACGGCAATGGCATTGCTGATGCAGATGAAGGTGCCTATCTGGAGGATCAGGTTGGCCGCAAATACCGAATTGTCGTTGTGAATAACACGATCTCGGTTGAGGATATGGATGGTAACGCGGTGGGCAGCGGAATTGATCCTGTCACCCATCAGCTGCTGGATACCACAGGTCAGCCGGTTGATAATCTGATTCTGAGGTATGCGGATTTGGACAAGGACGGCATCCCTGATTTTATGGATACGGACAACGATGGCGATGCGGTGAGCGATTATACCGAGATTACAGGTGTTGTTCATAAAAAGTATCGCAATCTTGGCGCGGATGCACCTCGCGCAGCTGACTGCGACGGTGATACGCTTCCCGATAATCCCGGAACCGCGACACATCCTTTCGATTGCGATTCGGATGGTGTGCCCGATTATATGTCGAACGATTCGGATGGGGACGGCATCGAAGACATTATCGAAGATCTTACCGATACAAGCGGCAATGGCTTCCTCGATCGCTATTCGCAGGACAGCGACAATGACGGTATCACGGATGTCATCGAACGTGGCCGCGCTGAAGACTATGTGGCCATTACGAACGACGTCCTTGATTTCCGCAACCCGGACATCGACGGCGATGGCCTTGAGGATGGTCTTGAAGTCGTCTGCGTGTATGATTTGACGTGTGAAGATGCATCGCTTACCGCATGCACGAGCAAGTGCACGGATCTGCAGACCGATGCGGCCAACTGCGGCAGCTGCGGTGTCGTTTGTGAACACGGTCAGCAGTGCGTTGGCGGTGCCTGCACGGCAGCATGTGATGAACTTGGGCTTACCGAGTGCAGCAATATGTGTGTGGATGTGAGCAGTGATCCCAAATTCTGCGGCGATTGCTCGACTGCATGCGCCGAGAATGAAAAGTGCATTTCGGGTGTTTGTACCCAGGTTTACTTCACCTGCATGCGCAAGAGCGACACCAGCTGCTATGGTGCATGCGTCGATTTGAAGAATGATGACAGGAATTGCGGCAGCTGCGGAAATAAGTGCGCAGGCGGAACGATTTGCGTGAATGGCAGCTGCGTGGATGATGGTTCAAACAAGCCCGGTAAAAACGTCGTCGATGGCCGCTTTGTCGTCGATTCCGACGGCGATGGGTATAACGATGCATCCGAATATGTCGCAGCAATCGCAGTTGGAAAAGATCCTTCATACTTTATCTGCGATCGGACCAAAGGCGTGAAAGCCGATGCCGCGCATGGCATCACAGAAGGCGCTTTCGAGTTCTATTTCGAACTGCCGTATGAGGGCGATGAAAAAGATGATATGCTGAATTTCAAACCGAAAGTATCGATGCTCGACGTCGTGTTCAATTTGGATACGACGAATTCCATGGGCGGCGAAGTCAACAATTTGAAAGACAACATCAAAAATAAGATTTATCCTGATATTAAAAAGAATGTTAAGGACAGCGCATTTGGTGTGTCCAGATTTGATGATTTCCCAACCCGTGGCACCCCGAATTCTGATTACGACTATTTGCCCGGATACGGCATCAAATATGGTTATGGCCGCGCAAGCGAACACGATGTGCCCTACGAGCTGCTTGGTCGCACCGAAACCGATGAGAGCACGGTTATTACGAATGTGAACAAACTCGGATTGCACAATGGCGGTGATTTGCCCGAATCGGGATATGAGTCGTTGTGGCAGCTGGTGATGGGGGACGACAAGACGAAACCTCAG
>CAMKRB010000392.1 GCA_946415045.1 uncultured Myxococcales bacterium | reverse complement strand
ATTATTGCGCAAATGGCCCAGATGCTGGGGTTTATTCGTGTTCGGTCCAGAGAACTCGATCATCACGCGTTCGCCGCGATTTGTGAGCGATCCATAATCCTCGCCCTTTTCGAGAATCTCGGAAAGCACGAGTTTTGAAAGGCGTGCGGTATCATACGACATGTTCACATAGGGTCCCTGAGCGCGCACCTCGTCAAAATACGGCAAGCCGTTCAATACTTTCGCCAGTTCCTGCGCAATTGCTGCCGGATTTTTCGAAACGTTTTCGGGCAGCGCGGTTGTTTTGCCTCGCAGGGGAAAACACGCCATTGCGACATCGCCGAAAGCCGTTTCCGGCACCGGACTCAACGAAATTGCCGAAGCATCCATATCTGCGCCAAGCGTCCGGCATGCCGCCGCGACTGCTTCACGCAACTCTTCCTGAAATGTTTGTACAGACATCGATTTCCCGCCTAGTTAAAAATAATTGTTTTGTTGTGATATGTGAGTACTTTGCGCTCAATATGTTTTGTGACAGCCCGCGACAATACAATCTTTTCGAGGTCACGGCCTTTGAGCACGAGCGATTCCGGTGTATCGCGATGTGTGATGCGAACGACATCCTGTTCGATGATGGGGCCTGCATCCAAATCGGCTGTGATATAGTGACTGGTGGCGCCCACGATTTTTACGCCGCGTTCCCAGGCCTGATGATAAGGCTTGGCACCGATAAATGCCGGTAAAAATGAGTGGTGTATGTTGATGATTTTGTGCTGGTATTCCTGAATCATCTGGTCGCTGATGATCTGCATGTACCGGGCAAGCACGATGAAAGACACCCGCTCGCTGCGAAGCAAATCCATTTCGGCCTGTTCGACTTCGGCCTTATTGGAATGATCCTTTTTGATCGACCAGACATAATAAGGAATACCAAATTGCTCGGCGATATAGCGCAAATCCTCGTGATTGCTTACGATGCATGGAATTTCGACATCCCATTCACCGGCTTTGTAGCGAGCGAGCAAATCGTACAGACAGTGGCTCATCTTGCTCACAAAAATGGCCATACGGGGTTTTTCGTCGCTAAAGTATAGACTGAAAGTCATCTGATATTTCTGGGCATAGAGCGTATCGAAATATTCTTTAATTTTATCACGGGGGATGATGAATTCAGACAGATCCCACTCAAGGCGCATAAAGAACATATTATCGATGTGATCGACGTACTGGTCGAGATCGACGATATTGCCCTGATTATCGGTGATGAACTTGGTCACATCAGTGATGATGCCGTGGGTATCGGGGCAATGCAAAAGCAAGATAGCGGTTGGCGATTTCATTGTATTTCCTGAGCAATGATGAAGATTTAAGTGCTTCCATCCAAAAGGAGGCGGCAAGTTTTATCATTTTTAAGATAGGTGTCAATTGGCATACAACTAATCAGCTGCAGCATATGTCACAATTCATCCGGGGCTCTGCCCCGGACCCCGCCAAAGGGCAGCGCCCTTTGGAATCCGCATTGTTTTTACATGTTTCCATATCTTGCCAGATAATTGGCAGCAAAAGACGAAATGGGACCCCTCCCCCATTCCGCTAAAAACTTACATATCATGCATGTTATGCCAGGAATGTCGACAGATGGCTAAATAAAAGCCGCGGCGTATCCCGCAGGGATAGACGCGGCAGGCGAGCTGTAGAGGCGTGCCGCGGCACGCCTCAAAGCGAGCAAACCTATCATCTCACATCGATGAGATAGGAATCCTGCGAGACAGCCCATGCATTCATATTGACATCGTCAATTCTGAAATCGGCCTGATAGTTGAATGAGCGCGGCCCCATGTAATAGGCGTTGATTTCGAGTTCGACGGTATGCACATCGTATTGATAGGCGTCGCCGGGCACCGTAGGCGCATAGTTGACGAGCACCGGATAATCGGGAGCCGATGTATCGAGCGTTGGCAGAACGATTTGATGATACGGCGCGGGCACATAGACTTCCCACAAAGGATGCGACTGCGATGCACCGATGTCGGAATTGAGGAGTTCGTTGTGAATTGGCGGGGTCATGTAATTAAAGCGCAGCACGGTCATGTCGGCATCGTCGGGCACATCCCATGAAACGACGCGGCTGGGATTGAGCGACGCACCGACTGCATCGAAAGCCTGTGATTCCGGCGGTTTGGGCGTTATAAACTGTGGCAGAGCCGGCCACTGCGACGCATTGTTCATGTAGACGCTTTCGAGCGTTCCGCCCTGTGACTGCGGATGCATGATGAGTGTGGAAATGCCCGGGCGATCGAAGCCATTGACGGCCTTGCGTCCGGCAAGCCCGACGACCATGGGATGCGCCTCAAGCCCAAGTGCAGCAAGGGTCTGATGAACGGCCTGCGGGTACATCACCGTTACCGGATTTTTAAAGCCATCGTGATTATAGGTCGCGTTGATATCGGTAAAGATATAGCCTTTTCCGGTATTGATGAGCGGCAGAACGAGACCCATCGGAAGCGGTTCGCCTGTTTGGGGATCGGGCGGCAGATGACCAAAATACAGATCATTTGATGCAACCTGTGCATTGCGCAAATCGACTGTCAAATCGAGTGTGATATCGGTTTTATCGCCGGCTTTGACCTCGATTTCCTTCATGCCGAGCGCCATCGGAACGAACTCGAGTTCGTAGGGATTCTGGGATGCGGCAAGGATGTTGCCACCGGCTCCGGCAAGCGCAAAGACGACGTATTTGCCTGGGATGAGCTGATTGAGTCTGAAGCGCGACAACTCGGGATGCGAATAGTTGGCGATGACGAGATTTGGCGGGATATCGAAATATGCCGCAGTCTGTGACGAACCATCGGGAGGAAGCAAAATCGCACCGGTATTCATGGAACTGAGCGGGTAATTGCGCGTCGCAACCTGTACAATCGCGATATTGATCGTTTTGAAGACGTTGGAATTTTCACGGGGGAAAGAAGGGATGCCTGTTTCGCCCCAAAAACCTCGCACAGTTCCTGTAATCTCGCTGCCTTTGAGATCGGCTTCAGCGGCCGTGATATCGCGGGAATGAATACCCGCCGACACATAACGGGCATCCGCATGCATCCAGGAAATATAGCGAGCCCCGGGTGCGCCGACCGTGATATTGACCGGCGATTTGAGGCGTTCGTCTGCAAAATGCACAAACCCCGTTTCGTCCGTCCAGCCATGGATGGATTCGCCATCGGCAAAATCGATTTGGACATAGGCTGATTTGTAGGGGGCAATCGATGATTCAGACCAGTCGAGCGTCTGGCCGTCGATCGCCATGACCGTAAGCTCACCGTTCATCGGCCCGGCAGTCTGATACCTGCCGGGATTCAGTCCCGGGATTTCAAGCACTGGGTTTTGGGGATTGGGCGGATCGGGAGGATCGGGAGGATCGGGAGGATCCGTCTGCGAATTTTTGAGTTTGAGTTCGACGCGGATGGATTCACTGGCGCGGTTATCGGGCTGACCATTTTCATCGATGGTATAGATCGAGATCACCGAGACGATGTCTGCATCTGAAGTGAGTTGAACCTCGTAAAGACCCGTGCCCTGTTCGAATGGATCCGAC
>CAMKRB010000391.1 GCA_946415045.1 uncultured Myxococcales bacterium | reverse complement strand
CTTTAAAAATTGATTTTCGGGTTTGATGATTTCTTTCGACAATCGGATGCAATCTTCGAACAAATCCGGATATGGCCATCGTTCGCGCTGTGAACGTCTGTATGGCGCTTCCGAAAGGAAAGCGGCGAGCAATGCAGTATCCCGCACACAATGGAACTCAGCAGCAGCGATCAGCCATCTAGCGAGTCTGGGTTCAACGGGGAGATGAGCCATTTGCTTACCGAGATCAGTGAGGCCGTTATCATCCAGTGCCCCCAGGTTTATGAGCAAATCGCGGGCATCGCGCAAACGGCCCTCGGCAGGTTTTGTAAAGAACGAGAGATTTTCTGGTTCTTCGAGGCCCCACATCAGAATCTGGAGATACGCCTGGCACAGATCGAGATGATCGATTTCGGGGGATGTCTGAGTTTCGAGCTGATTTTGAATCTGGTCGTTCCAAAGCCGCACGCAAAGCCCCGGTCCCAGACGTGCAGCGCGTCCTGCGCGCTGATCTGCCGAAGCCCGGCTGATGCGCAGCGTCTCCAGCCTCGAGAGGCCCGAGACAGAATCGAAGAATTTGCGTTTTGCAAAGCCGCTGTCAATCACCGCTCGCACTCTGGGAATGGTGAGCGAACTCTCGGCGACATTTGTCGAAAAAATCAGACGGCGGCGACTGGTCCCAGGATTGAGAATCTGCCGCTGTTCGGATAACGGAAGCGATGCATGGCAGGCTATATAATCGTATAAATCACCGAACTCAGCAGATGCGCGTTCGATAGCCGCCCGGATATCAGCGAGCCCAGGCAAAAACACCAGACAATCCCCCTGGGTCTTATCCATCACACTGCGGCACTGCGCAATCAATAAATCGATATAATCGCCCAGACGGGATCCGCAGGGACGATCGATATATTGCACAGAGAGAGGGAATACAGGTGTTTTGATATCAAAGACACTGCAAGGGGAGAGCCATTGTCGAAGCTCATTATAATCAAGCGTTGCGCTCATTATGGTCAAGCGCAAATCATCGCGGGCTTCGTGTTGCAGATAACGGCACATGGCGATCGATATATCCGCTTCGATGCTGCGTTCGTGGAACTCATCAAAAATGATTTCGGAATAGTCATCAAGAAACGGATCTGCGCACAAATACTGCAGCAGCATACCATTTGTAACGAATACAAGTCTGGTAGTTGATGTACATTTTTTTTCGAGCCGCACATGGTATCCGACTTCTTTTCCGAGCTGCCATCCCTGTTCTTCGGCGACTCTTGAAGCGGCAGCGATACAAGCGATACGCCGGGGTTCAACGCAAAGCACTTTTTTGGAAGCATTTGACAGGATTGCAGGCGGAACGCGTGTTGTTTTGCCGCTGCCCGGCGTCGAAACGATAATTCTGGAAATTGTATTATCGGATAGTATTGCAGGAATATGAGAATCGATAGGAAGCGGAATCATAAATATCTATAAATAACGAAAAGAAAAGACCGGGGGCGTTGCGGGGGGATCCCCCGCAGCGGGGGGCGCGGCGTATTGGCATCGCCAATAGCCGCGTTGGGGGGCCGCAGCCCCCCTGTATACTATTTCAGATTGAACTCTCCAACCTTTATCTTTTCTTTTTCTTCATTTAACCGATAGGTCACGGTTTCGCTCTTCTGATTGCTGCGTCCCCAGTTCGAATAGAATGTCACCGTTATGGTCGCAGCGCCGATAAGCGTTTGTTCATGTGAGGCAAAGTATTTTGTATGAACTGAATACTTACCTTTGGGCGCATATTTATGAATATATTCTTCGGGACCATAACCGTCAACGATATCGTAACTGAGGATACCGCCGGTGATTGAGCATTTGTTACCGTAGTATATTTCCTGACCATTTGGTTCAGTAATCATGAGATCGATATCGGTATTATCCGAATCCCACGAAACGACGATGCGCAGGTCACTCTCGAAATTCTTCAGGAATTTATCGTCGGTTTTTGGAATTGTAACTTTACTTCCAACCCATCCCTGGCGTTTGCACCAGGAGATGAGTTCATTGTAATCTTCGAGTGCAATCACTGCGATATTGAGCAAATCAGCTTCATCGCGATAGCTTTCGTTGAACCAGGAAGTAAATATCACTTTATGGAACAGATTGAGTGCTTCCTGAGCATCTTTTGCGTTTTTATTCTTTTTGGCACGCATGGTGAGTGTGATGGCGAGATCTCGCCATGAGATCGACTCATCGGGGCGCAGATCCGCGACTTTTCGCAAGATGATGACAGCATCGTCCAGGTCGCCGGATTCCCGCAGACGCCATGCATAAACGCGCAGCAGGCTGACATTGTCAACTTTTAGTTCAGAAAGGTTAGAAAGAACGCGAACCGCGAGTTCTTTTTGATTTTCATTAAAGAATAGATGCGCGCAGTCGAGGTAGAATGCGGGACTGGTACCGTAATTATTGCGCTGATTCAAATACTCTTTATATAACGCATCGACAGTTTTATATATTTTATATGCATCTCTAATCGCGGTAAGATATGGGGTTGAGGGATCCCAATCCCTTATTTCAACGCCGCCATCGACATTATCATCGATATCACGTGTGGCGTCTTCTGCAAAACTATCCAATGCGCCGTATGCTGAATGCGAACCGGAGGATGCCCGATTTGCGCGGGAAGCATTGTATCGAGCATCATCAATACTATGCACGAATTGATCCGGTGCATTCAGCTCTTCAATATTCGCCCGGCTCCCCTGGACAACTGGCGCTCTTTGTTCAATCGGTCGGCTGGGACTGCGGCTGGGCAGAACAATCCCCGAAGGAGCCGGTTCGGAATCGTCGACATACATCATGGCTCGTCTGGGTGGTCGTTCAGCACTCACCGACCTGGCTGGTTCAGGGGCAGGCGCACTGGGCGCAAAACCGCCGGCAGCGGAACCTAGCGCAGGTGAAGCCAAAACGCAATCGTCGCAACCATAAAATCCCCTTGGATCTCCACAATACTCGCGCAACGCATTGCTGGGGCTTTTGACAAATGGATTCATCAGCGCAACGTCATCATCACTGCAACCGTCCTCATCTGGAAAGTCATCATCCCACCTTCGGAAACAGTTTTTGGATTTTGGAGGTTTGGCCTTTACTTTTGGCGATTGATACCAGGCCACACGCATATCCCACAAATCGGTGAGTTCCTCGATCCACTCAGTATCTTTTTCTTCTTTTTCGCGGGCACGTTCGGCGTCTGATTTTCGATTTTGGAGCCACGCAGCATGAAGCGGTGAATTATCCGGGGGTTCGATATCGTATTCGAGCCACTGATTGAGGTTTTCGAGCACGATCATGCTCGAGACGGGGCTGACAATCGAGAAGCGGCGCCCAAGTGCCAGCAATTCGTCGCGATTTTGCTCGGCCTGCGGGGAGAGATCGGCAACGCGACGGGCGGCCCATGCCGTAGCCAGTGTCTTGCCTTCGGTATCATTTGCGGGCAATTTAATCGAATAGTTTTTACCATTCGACATGGCGACGGTGGCACTGGAAACGCCGGGTTTGACGCGACCAACGATAGTGACGCGACCGGCCGATGGCATCCCGATGCCCTCGACATTATCGAAACC
>CAMKRB010000390.1 GCA_946415045.1 uncultured Myxococcales bacterium | reverse complement strand
ATTCGCGTGAAAGTATCCAGGAAGCGATGACGGATGAAGCGCGTCAGCAGGATGCTCGTCTGAACCGTTTTATCCCGATGATTGGTTCCATTGCGAGTATTTCACCATTGCTTGGATTGCTTGGAACTGTCACCGGAATGATCCAGGTTTTCAGCCGCCTGGCAGATGAATATGATGCCGGATCTATCGCAAACCCCGGTATGTTGGCCGGAGGTATCTGGGAAGCGCTCCTGACGACTGCAGCTGGCTTGTGCGTGGCAATCCCTGTCTTTTTGTTTCATCGTCTGCTATCGTCAAAACTTGATGCGCGGATGCTGCAGCTCGAATCGGTTTCGGCGCAGATTCTGGATATCATTGCCCCTGCGCCTAAAGCTGAAATTACCTCAGATACAGAAAAATCGAGCCAGTCCGCATGAATTTTCGAACCAGCAAATCCAGATTTCTTCCATCTCTCGAGATTACGCCGCTCATCGACGTTGTCTTTCTGTTGCTCGTGTTTTTGCTGCTCACGATGACTTTTTCTCAGAACGATAAATCCGAAACCGAAGAAGCCATTATCGATATTGAGCTGGCCAAAGCTTCGACAACTGAAACACCAACGCCAACCGAAAGCATCACTTTGCTCATCGACGAAACAGGTGCATTATATCGGGCCGATGCACCTCTGGCCAAATCAACCGACGAGATCCGGTTGTATCTGGCCGAAAAACTGATTTCTCATCCCGATCTCAACGTCAGCGTCAAAGCCGATCACCGCACCAAACACGGACAGGTCGTTGAAGCGTTGGATCTGTTGCGTGAACTTGGCATTAAACACGCCAACCTCGTCATCGAGAAAACAACCAAATAATCCCATATTCCCCTGTGGAGTACCCATGACTAATGCTATCAAAGATAAACTGCTTGAAGAGATACTCGACGATTTAATGGCGTCTTATGATTCGACGCCGGAACTCGTCAATCGAAACGAATCCCATCTGCCTTCCCGTGAATGCGTGACAGAACTCACGCATACCCTCGAAGATATTCTGTATCCCGGGCTGATGCATTGCCGAAATCAGGCCAGCGGCTTTAAATACCAGATTGGCAATGAGCTCAACGAGGCTTATACGATGCTGCACAACCTGGTTCTGGACTGCCTGATGTATGTGTCGACCTGCAATCATTGTCGCACCAAACCTATATCGCGGGAAGTGAGTCTGGAGTCGCAGGCTGACGATATCACCTATCAGTTTTTTAAAGCCATTCCCGGCATTCGCAGCTTGCTGCAGCTCGATCTCAAAGCGGCCTATCAGGGCGACCCGGCGGCCAAAAGCTATGCCGAGATTATCCTCAGCTATCCCGGAACCCGGGCGCTTGCTGTGCACCGCATGGCGCATGTGCTCCATAATCTCGGTGTGCCCATTCTCCCGCGACTGATGAGCGAGTTTGTGCATAACCGCACGGGGATCGACATCCATCCTGCAGCCCAAATCGGACACAGTGTCTTTATCGATCACGGCACAGGCGTCGTCATCGGTGAAACATCCATCGTCGGGAACTATGTCAAAATCTATCAGGGCGTGACGCTGGGCGCACTCAGCATCCCTGACCCCGATAAAGATGCCGGCGGAAAACGTCATCCTACCATCGAGGACGAAGTTACCATCTATTCCGGTGCCAGTATTCTGGGCGGTCAAACAGTCATCGGTGCGAGAAGCGTCATCGGTGCAAACGTCTGGCTCACGCATTCCGTTCAGCCCGATACAAAGGTTCTCTACGTACCACCTGATCTCCGCTTCAAACCCATGCTGACCGAGGCTTTTTCGCTGCAATATTTCATTTAACCCGATGCCTGCCAATGCATATTTCTGAAGAATACAAACAGTCGCATGGAATGACGCCCGAAAAAATCGCTGATACCATGCTGGATTTCTATGCACGTGTCGATTCGGCTTGTGAGGGAATTGTAAAAACACTGGCTCAACAAGGCCATACACTGAAATGCATGGCCGGATGCTGCCAATGCTGCATCGATGACCTGAGCATTACCAAAGCTGAAGCTGCCGTGATCGAAAAATTGTTTCCCGCATTTCGCAGCCTCAATCCGCATCCTTCCGGCGCATGCCCGTTCCTCGATGACCATGGCTTGTGCAGGATTTATGCGGCCCGGCCCTATATCTGTCGAACACACGGACTGCCCATGCGATGGCTCGATGAAACATCGCAAACCGAAGAACGCGATATCTGTTTTCTCAACGATGATATCGATATTTTGTCGCTCGAACCAACTTCGTGCTGGACATCCCAAACCGCCGAAATACAGCTCTCCATCTTGAATATCGCCACTTTCGGCGATGCCGAAAGAATACCCATGCGTTCTTTTTGGGAAATTTAACTTTTATTTAAAACGGCTTTAGAGTAGGCGTTGTGAAAAGAGAGATGGGCCTCTCGGTTTACTGAAAACACATGCACTTGTAAAATGATTCCAACCCCAGCAATCGGCACAATTATTAAAGACAGATACCGCATCGACAGTCTGATTGACGAGACTGGGGAATGTGCTGTGTTCAAATGCATGGATACCCGTCTGGACGTCAAGTGCGTTGTCAAGCTGCTGCTGACGGATCCACAGGATCCCAATTATGCGTGGAAACGACAGACTTTCATCGATGCGATTCGGTCTCATGCCCGTCTGAACCATCCCAATATCGTGAACGTCACCAACATCGAAGCCCGTGATGATATGGTGTTCTCGGTTATGGAACTGCTCACGGGGTTCACGCTGCGCGAATTTCTCGAAACAACCGAGCTGACGCACAAGGAAATCGTCGAGATTTTCCTGTCTGTTGCGGATGCGGTCAACACCGCTCACTCAATGCAGATCCTGCATCGGAACATTTCTCCAAACACGATATTTCTCAATCGTCTGGGCAACCGCCTTTCACCGCAGATTCTCAATTTCGGATTGTATCGGATTCCGGAAAAACTCAATCCGACGCTCGATTTGCCGTTTCTTGCCCCCGAACAGCTCGCCGGTTTTGATCAGGCCTCACTGGTTTCGGATATCTTTGGTATCTGTGCGACGATTTACTACGCATTTCTTCATCGTCCGCCTGTTCAGTTCGATTCTCTGGATGCCTACAAACAATATTACGAGAATGGTGGCGGCACGTTGGATTTTCCAAACTCGATACCGCAGGATTTCGTACAGCTTATCCGTGCAGGACTTTCGCCAAATCCCGCCGACCGCCTTTCAAGTGCGGCAGATCTGCTCAAATCACTCAAGACGATTGGAGCAACTTTCAATCTGAGCGCCAATCTCACAATTGACGCGACTCGCACTGCTGGATCCAACAGTGTGCCGTCCATGCAGGCCAATCGCACCGGTTCCATTTCGTCAACCTCTTCCGAACGCAAACTCAACGCGGGATCCGGACAGCTCCGGCTCAAACATTCGACGCACTCGATCTTGCAGGCCGCCATTTCCGCTGAGGTCGCTGCTGTGCCGCAGCAGGCAGCACCACCCATCAGAAGGCCAACCTATACGTCGAATCCGACGATCAAGGCTTTTGCTGATACCATCCTTCCCCCCGAGCTGGCCGCTATCTGGA
>CAMKRB010000389.1 GCA_946415045.1 uncultured Myxococcales bacterium | reverse complement strand
TGCTCCATCAGCTTAAGAAATGCCGGAAGAAGATCAATCACTCTGAGTGAACCGTCAGATTCTTGTCTCATCTCAAAACGATAGGATTCCCCATCTTCACCCGAGTGGTATGTCATAAGCTTTTTGGCGGTTATGACACCGTCCTGACGCTTGAACACATAACGATCCGTTAGTGATGTTCTGACGCAGACCGTTTGACCATCTTTTAGATTTATAGTGAGAATTAACTTCAAAGCATCAGGAAGCGGAACATTCTCAAACGCGACCTCGTCGCCGCAAATCCTCTGTATGCCGGTATCCAGTTGAGGCAATAGTGAATTCATTACAGAATACAGCTTGCTGTTCTCATCGATAAACTGATCAAATGGCTCAAACCTGGTATCAGGAGCGATTAACTCCAAATTCCGGGCAAACCAGTTATAGACGGCCTCAAACTGCTTTCCATTCTGACTGACTGTATTCGTCAGAAAAAGCATATTTGATCGGGTTCCTCTTGCTGCATACTTCAAAAAGTCATCCGACAGATCTATTTGATATCCCTTGACTTCATTATTGGCATACCTTTCCATAGACCTGTCAAACAGAACCGTCTCTTTCTTATTGGATAGCCTAACGAGTTTTTCTTCGATAACGGCATTGGGTGTTACGGCAAAACTATATTCATAAACACTGCCACCGGCCAGAATATCAAACTCAAATCTGGTGGGATGTTTGGGGGATTGGTTGTTCAGGCGGAAAGGTTCCACACCAATCACACCATCGATTTTAGTGCCATTCAGAATAAACGCCCGGGCAAAAGCCAATGCACGAAACAGATTGGTCTTTCCTGCTGCATTGCCGCCGTAAACAGCCGCAATAGGCAATACGCTCAGATCGAGTTTTTTAATCTTTGGAATGCGTTCGCGGTGCTGCCTTTCCCGGCTTGCAGCCATAGACAGCTCGACTTTGTCCCTAAATGAAGCCCAATTCTCGACTTGAAAACGAATCAGCATCTCTGTCCCCAATCAAATATGGCAGGCTCCCGTTCCAATGGCCCGCGCATGTGCCTTCATAGACGATGAACAGAATAAGTTCAACCTTAATGAGATTTTTTCTCATTAAGTCACCCGGGCGGTGTCCACATGCCCAACTCTCTAACTCTAAAACCGCACCTGCACATGATGATGGATGGCGCGGCTATTGGCTGCGCCAATACGCTTGCGCAATCTGCTATCGGCTGCGCCGATACGCAGCTTGGTCATTGATTGCCATTCTATTTTGCATCGTCGGTAAAGACTCGTAACACTACGATGTTTTGCGTAACATTAATTATGGTACTTTAATACCAATTTTGTATTTTGTCTTGATTTTGGAAACAGGTTATGCTATAGCGCAATCATTGAGAGGGTGATGGTGGTCACCCCAGTGCTCTTTTAATGGTTTTGGATAAAAACACACCAATTTCCATTTGGATCGGAGGAAGATGCCATGCCTAAAAACATGAATCAGAATAATTCAATGCTGTTTCAGAATTTGCAGAGAATAATGGATGCGGAGCGGGTGCTTGATTGCGCAATTCTTGCCGCCGAAACAAAATTCGAGAGTGTGAGTAAAATCAAGAGCAAAAAAGCCGCATACGAAGCCATGCTGCTTGTTGCAGATAAACTCCGTGTTTCAAACGCATTTGACAATTCAGATGAATTTTATCAGGTGTATCAACAGATGGATGATCATACCGACTGGGAACGGCTCTTGTATGATGGTCTAAATACTGATCGTTCAAGAACTCCTCTCGTGCCTGGTGTATTGTTTTCAGTGATGATGGGGCATATTAAGAATGATACGAAAACGATCTTAATTCCTGAAGCAGAAAAATTCGTCCCGAATCTGAAGACGGTTGTGTGTTCTTATAATAGTTGTCAGTTTACACTGACTTCGACAAATGCGCTTTTTGTCAGAGCCATGGAGCGTATGTTCGCTGGATATGATAATGTGACTGTACTGAATGCAAGCATTTATGCATACGGCTTTTTGAATGAAAAATATGATTTGATTCTTTCTGTTCCCACATTTGGTGGTCGGGAACTAGCTGAAGATTCGAAGAATTTTATTTGCCGCGAATCTGATATGGTCGCTCTTGAAAATCTTCTTCTTCATCTCACTGTGTCAGGAAGATTGGTTATCGTTATGCCTGCAAGAATCGCCTTTGCTGGTGGTAAGGTAGGTGATTTGCGCAAATTTGTGATGCAAATGTATAAACTCGAAGAGATTTCACAACTTCCGAACGGCATTTTTCAAAACACGGGTATCAAAACACATCTTCTTGTGGTTGCTAATGGTCGCACTGATGATGTTATCGTGCGAAAATATGAAGCAGTAGATAAAAAGAAAAAAAGAGAGCCCGTCGGGGCTTTAAAATTAAAAGAAGATACTTTTGTAATGATGGAAGAACTCGAAGAAAATGGTGATTGGAGCATTGATAAATTACTTGTTCAACAGAACGATGAGCTGATGAATTATCAGAATTCAAAGATAAGAAAGGCTGTTCTCGGAGAGGTCGCCGAAATATTCCGTGGTAAATCTGTAAATCGTAAAGACGAAAATGGTGCCATTGGCGTCGTAAACATTTCAAATATTGGTCAGTATGAAATTGATTATGATAGATTGGATAAGCTTGATGAAGAAGAAAGGAAGGTGATGAATTATGTTCTTCGTGAGGGAGACGTAGTCATTCCGGCCAGAGGAACAACAATCAAATCTGCTGTGTTTCATGAACAGAGTTATCTTTGTATTGCATCTTCGAATGTCATTGTAATTCGACCAGATATGAAGAAACTTAATAGCGTTTTCTTGAAAATATATATCGATAGTCCAATCGGAAACGCTTTAATTGGTAGTTTGCAGCAAGGTATGACACTAATCAATATGAGTTATAAAGACCTTCGGCTTTTAGAAATCCCCTTTCCATCTATGGCTGAACAGGAAAGTTTAGCAAAAGAATATGAAGAAGCCTATCAGGTCTATATCAAAACCATTTCCAAAGCGGAAAGACAATGGGCACAGGTTCTTACCAAACTACAATGTTTTAAACCATAAACAAGTGTAGATATTACACCGACTTCTGATGAATAATTAGGAATAATTGAATCGTATGATGATCAAGGAGCATTCGTCTATGGCAAAGAAAAACGGTAATCCCGGCATACCTGAGGGCCGCAAAAAATCGCGCAAAGAGACCGGCACGCAAGCAAGTCTCTTTGAATATGCTGCGCATGCGGCCGCTGAAGCCACCTCGGATACCAGCAGACCCCCCGAAGAAACGACGAGTCAGCGGCTTTTTAATCACTTGTTCGAAGCCTGCAACATATTGCGTGGGCCAATCAATCAGGATGAGTTTAAGAGCTATGTGACGCCGATTCTCTTCTTTAAAAGAATATCCGATGTCTATGACGAAGAATATGCTCAGGCGTTCGATTTCTCCGGCGGTGACGTCGATTATGCCGAAGCCGAAGAAATGCACTCGTTTGTGATTCCGGCTGGCTGCCACTGGAACGATGTGCGCAACCAAAGTCAGGATATCGGTAAAGCCATTGTTAAAGCGATGTTCGGCATCGAAA
>CAMKRB010000388.1 GCA_946415045.1 uncultured Myxococcales bacterium | reverse complement strand
TGTAGTTGCCACCATACTCGCACATCTATTATATGAACCATTCATCAAAATAATGAGGAGAATACTTAGTCTCCCGCTGGTTGCGACGCGCCGGACGGAGACTGTGGGTATCAAATGTATGCGGTATTTGGGGAACAGGCTGGATTGTTACACTGCGCATTATTGAATTCACTTGTGAACAGGCATAAATCGTATCATATTGATTTCACGCGGCGACGCGGTTTTAACCACAGCTTTGGAGTTGAACCATGAGTGAGAAAAGCAGCAATGCAGAACATGAAGCCAGAAAAGCCATCCGTATTCTGGACAAAATGATCGCAAAAGATGAGACGATTATTGCCGCAGTCGAAAAGGCAAAAAAACGAGCCGTAAAATTGTCGTCCGAGAACAAGCGGGAGATTCGTACAGTGCAGCTCATCATTATGCACTATTCCAATCTTTGTGCACTCGGTGGCGGCATCAGCGGGATCCCCGGCATGATTCCCGGCGTCGGTTCGGTCCTGTCGGTATTTGGTGCCGGTGCGCTCGACGCCATGATTGCACTCAAATACGAAATCGAGATGATTCTGGCGCTGTCTTACTTTGCTGGCATCGATATCTCCGATCTGAAAGAACGAAAAATCGCTTGTTTGCTCGCCTGCGCCTCGCTGGAGGAAGCCTACGAAACCGAGCGCGAGCCAAATCTAAAAGGGATTATCGACCTCGCCGTGAGTGAGTATTCGACGCGGGAATTGAGTAAAACGCTGATCAAGGCGCTGGCGCGCGTGATCGTCATGTTTGGCGCAAAAAAATGGGTGCGTTTCTTCCCAATCGTGGGCATGGCCATTGGCGCTTCGGTCAACAAAGTGCTCTCGCTGCACATGGGATATGAGGCTTGGCGCATCATTAAACGCCGCAATGTCTGAGGTTTTGGCACATTCCCCGGCTTTGCCGGGGATGTCGATTGGAAAACTCACAGCCTTTCGGGGTAGCTGAACCATTACCGTTTATCCAAATATATTTACTTTGACATTGGAGAGATTTTTTTTTATTCACGGCATCATGAGGCATATGTCGTTGAATGTGTGACATAGAATGATGCAAAAGGTTCAGATCACGGAATCGAAGGAGAGCCCGATGGCAGAGAAAAAGCGCACGATTATGCTCGTCGAGGATGATGTCAAACTGGCGGATGCGACGAAGGAATATCTTGAGCGGTATAATTTTGATGTGTCGATTGAATATCGCGGGGATGTAGCGGTCGATCGCATTCTGAACGAAAAACCGGATTTTGTGATTCTGGACTACATGCTGCCCAACAAGGATGGCAAGAGCATTGTGCGTGAGGTGCGGTCGCAGTTCAACAATCCGATTGTGATTGTGACGGCGCATGAGGATGAGCTGGACGAAATCATTTCGCTCGAAATCGGAGTGGACGACTACCTTGTAAAACCGATTAAACCGCGGAATCTGCTGGCCAGAATTACGAATCTGCTCAATCGTTATGAGCGGATTGCACTTGAAGCAACCCAGGAATCGAATGCGGCAAAAGGCCCGGCGCAGAGCAGTCTTCAGATTGATGTCCAGAGGCGCGTTGCCATCGTGGATGACAAGGTGATAAACCTGACGAGTTGTGAATTCGATTTGCTGAGTTATTTCTTTGCAAATCAGGGGGTGATTCTGACGCGCGAAGAGATTTACAAGCAAATGCACGGCATCGACTGGGATGGGACGGATCGGAGCATTGATTTGCGTGTATCGCGACTGCGCAACAAGATCGAAGACAGCGGGAAATCGCCGCGCTTTATCAAGAGCGTGAGGGGGACGGGGTATATGCTCGTTTGCCAGGGATGATCATTGAGCGTTCATGCGGCGTATCGCAGATAGCCGCATGGCCGGGGCGTATCGGCGTCAGCCGATAGCCCGGCAGCATCATTCATAACAGACCAAATGCCGCATTGAATTTGTCTGCGAGCTGGAGTGGGACCATGTGCAGGAAAAGAGACAGAGTGGAACAGCTTCAGCGGCGGCAGACCATATCTTTGTTTCTGAAGACGTTTGCAGCGATAGTTGTGGCGTATTCGCTGGCGGCGATTGTGATGACGGTTCTGATTCGTCCGGTGGTGATGGAGCGCGGCATTGTGGTGCATCTGAGTGCCGAACTGATGCAGGATATGATGGATGTGAAGCTGCACGGGCGTTCCTATGCCGAGATTGCGAGCTATCTGAATTCGCGGCAGGATGAGTTTTTGGGGCGAGCGCAGATTGCGACGGTTTCGGATTTGCTGACCGTTGAGACGGCGCGCAAATTCGGTATGGATTTGCGATGGAATGAGCGCAGCAGGCTGGCCGGGGGCAGGGCGTTTACGACGGGCATGTGGATGGATCGCAGCAAACATGCGGTGATTCAGGATTTGCAGGTGCGATCGCCAGACTGGAATGATCAGACACGGGGGGGCACCGGCAGACTCGGCATGACCTATGACGTGCTTGTCGAATATGTCTGGGACATCATGCATGCGCGGCAGCAGTGGATGGAGCGCACGCCTGAAAAACGCGCGCAGTTTGTCGTGATTCCGATTGCGGATTCACCGTATGTGGTTTTTGTGCGCAAACCGGTGGCGCTTCCGCCGGCGATTATGCCCAGAACACTCATCCTGGGATTGATCGCGGCTCTGGCAATTCTGACGCTGACGGCGATCGTGATTATCTGGCCTTTGGTGCGGCGGGTGCGGCGCATTCAAACGGTCTGCAACCGCGTGACGGCCGGCGATTACAGCGCGCGCTGCAACGATCAACGGCAGGATTCACTTGGGGCACTTGCCAATAATGTCGACGAGATGACCGGTGCGATTGAGCGGCATCTGTCGCAGCAAAAAAGCCTGCTCCAGGCCGTTTCACACGAGCTGCGCACGCCGCTTGCCCGCATTCGCTTTACGATCGCTATGATCGATATTCCCGAAGACGATGCCAAAGGGATGGAACGCATCGATTCCATCGACGACGATTTGACCGAGATCGACAATATGCTCAAGGAACTGAGCTATTTTAACTACGTCGATGCCGGAAAGGGCAGTGACCATTTTGAAGAAGTCTCGGTCGCTGAAATGCTGCAGATTACGCTGAAACAGCGATCCCAGCCGCTTGAACCGTTTCATGTGCAAATCGACGGCGTGAGCGACGATCTGATGGTAACCGTGGATCCCACGGCATTTAAGCGAGTGGTCGGCAATTTGCTGAGCAATTCGGCACGGTATGCGAAAGAAAAGATCGTGGTTCGCGTGCGGGAATTGAAGGAAGATGAGATGATCGAGGTCGCAGTCGAGGATGACGGCCCCGGAATCCCGGAAGACAAATGGAAAGACGTGTTTGAGCCGTTCGTGTGTCTCGACCCGAGCCGTTCGAAATCTGTCGGCGGGGTTGGGCTGGGGCTTGCGATTTGTGACCGCATTATGAAGATTCATCATGGGGAGATTCGTGTCGAACGCTCGCCTGACGGCGGCGCAAGGATGGTGACGGTCTGGCCTGTTTTTCAGGATGATATGTAGGAAATCCATACAATTCCGACAGTTTTTTTTGACGGCTTGCGCCGTAAGCACATATTTTTCGCGGCTACGCGCCGCAC
>CAMKRB010000387.1 GCA_946415045.1 uncultured Myxococcales bacterium | reverse complement strand
AATAGTAGGCGAACGGCTTGCCGCGGCCTTTTTCGACGTCGTAGTAGATGTCGGGGGTGGCGTAGTAACCGGCTGCCGAAAGCTGGACGCGGTCGGCGTAGGCCCAGTTGATGACCTTGACAATATCGACGGGTTCTTTGCCCGGTGCCAGGCACAGGCCGTTGTCGAACACGATTTTGTCGATGTCGGAGTCGGCCAAATCGAGGTGTTTGGCGACGACTTTGCGCAGGCGTGCGGTGATTTGATCGCAGGCGTTTTTGATGGCCGCGCCGTTGAGGTCGGTGCCGCTGGAAGCTGCTGTGGCCGATGTATTGGGCACTTTGTCGGTGCGCGTGTTCATCAGGCGGATGTGTTCGGGCTTGATGCCGAGGTTATGCGATGCGATCGTCACCATTTTGGTGTGCAGGCCCTGGCCCATTTCGGAGCCGCCGTGGTTGATGGCGACGGAACCGTCGGTGTAGACGAGCACGAGCGCGCCGGCCTGATTGAGCATCGTGTTGGTGAACGAAATGCCGAATTTAACCGGCATAAAGCCGATACCGCGTTTGATGTAGCGGCTCTTGGCGTTGAAGGCGTCGATTTCGGCTTTGCGTTCCCAATAGCGCGCGGATTTGATGACGCGTTCGGTCATCATCGGGACGCGGAAGTTTTTGAGCGGTGTCTCGTACTGCATCATGTTGCGCGGCGCATCGCCGTAGTAGTTCTTGATGCGGATGTCGAGGGGATCCATGCCGAGGCGGCGTGCGGCGCGGTTCATGACGGTTTCGGTGACCATGAAGCCCTGGGGACCGCCGAAGCCGCGGAATGCCGTGTTCGACGGGAGATTCGTCTTGGCCGTGTAGCCTTCGAAATGGAGCGCCGGGATGTAGTAACAGCCGTCGAGGTGGTACAGACAGCGGTCGAGAATGCACATCGAGAGGTCTTCGGCCCAACCGGAGTTGGCATAGCTGACGACGTGGAGACCGAGGATCGTGCCGTCGTTTTTGAATGCGGCTTTGTATTTGCTGAGGAACGGATGGCGTTTGCCGGACCAGGCCATATCGTCGTCGCGGTTGAGCCAGACGCGGACGGGACGGCGCGTAATCCATGCACCGAGTGCAGCCAGACCGCCGTATTGCGCGCCCTGGGTTTCTTTGCCGCCGAAGCCTCCGCCCATGCGCGGCATGATGCAGACGACGTGGGATGCGTCGATCCCGAGGATTTCTGCGGCTTTGCCCTGAACGCCGGTCGGGCACTGGCTAGAAGCATAGATGATGACGTCGTTGTCTTCGTTGACTTCGGCCTGTGCGCAGTGGGTTTCGAGATACCAGTGTTCCTGGCCCGGGGATTCGACTTCGCCTTCGAGGATGAAATCGGCGTTTTTCCAGGCTTCGTCGAGATCGCCGCGCGCGATGATGTGACAACCCGGAAGCATGCTGTTTTTGGCAATCGCATCGCGGATGTCGATGATGGCTTCGAGGGGATCGATATCGACTTTGACCTTGGCGGCGCCTTCTTCGCAGGCTTCGTAGGTTTCGCCGAGAACGAGGGCGATGTTCTGTCCGATGCAGTTGACTTCTTTAGAGGCGAGCAGCTCTTCGTCGTGCGCCCATGAGGAAGCATCGTTGACGCCGGGGATGTCTTTGGCCGTAATGACGGCGACGACGCCGGGAACCTTGAGGGCATCGGACGTATCGATTTGTTTGATAATGCCGTGTGCCACCGGGGAGACGACGATTTTTGAGACGAGACAATGCGGCGGGAGCGGCATGTCGTTGACGAACTGTGCACGACCGGTCACGTGTTTCCACGCGCTCTCGTGAACGGCATTTTCATGAAGGGGACTTGTACGATTGGGATCTTTCATGATTTACTGCTCCAATTGTAACGTGGAAGTGGGTCTGTAAAGTCTTGCAGGAACGTGATTTTCGAGGGTTTCGAGATAGAACCCGCGCAGGATATTGCATGCAACGGTCTTGCGATACCAGGCGCTTGCGCGCATATCGCTGATGGGCGTGAAATCGCCTTCCATTGCTTTGGCTGCGGCTTCGACGTTTGCTTCGTTCCATTCCTTGCCGATAATCGAGGCTTCGGCCAGTTTTGCGCGTGCGCCGGCAACTGCGGCAACGCCGCCGAACGAAAACCGTGCAACCGTCACGATGTTGTTGCTGTCGGTTTCGACGTAGCAAGTGCCCGAAACCGAGCTGATGTCGAGCTCGAGACGCTTGGAGATCTTGTAGGATGCACAGCGTGCATTGTCGGGAATCGGGGGAACATCGAATGCATAGATGAATTCATCGGCTTCGAGGGAGGTCTTGCGATACCCGAGAATGAATTCGCTCATTGGGATGCTGCGGATGCCGCGCGAAGAAATCAGGCGAACGGAGGCATTGAGTGCCATCAAAACCGGCGCAAAGTCGCCGACCGGCGACGCGCCGCCGACGGAACCGCCGACTGTGGCAATCTGCTTGATCTGATGGGATGCAAAGAAACGCAGGATACGGCCAAAAGGCACGTATTTATCCTGGCACATCGCTTCGAGATTGGCCAGACGAGCCGAAGCACCGATGTGCAAGCCGGCATCGTCGATCGTGACTTCCTTCAGCTCCGGAACGTTGATCAAACACATGAAATTCGCGCTTTTGCGCGCATGTTTATTGATGAGCACCGAAACATCACTCGATCCCGAAACGATCATCGCATCGTTGTGCGACGATTTAAAATCGCAAGCTTCATCGAGGGTCACGGGCATATAGAAACGAACGCCGTCATATTCATAATCGAGTGTATCGAGCGCCATTTCTGGTTCGCGCAGTTTATCGGCAAATTCGTCATTGCCGGTTCCGGCGAGCGCGTGGACGCATTCCTTGATGGGACGATAACCTGTGCAGCGGCAGAGATTTCCGGCCATCTGCTCGTCGAACTGCCAGGGCTGCGTCATATCGTGGCGATAGGTGGCTTCGAACAGGCTCATCGCCACACCCGGCGTGCAATAGCCGCATTGCGAGGCATAGTGCTCAAGAATCGCATCCTGAACGGGATGGCGCTTTTCGCCTTTGGCCAGGCCTTCGATCGTATAGAACTTCTTGCCATGCAGCATCGGCAGCAGCACCAGACACGAATTCACAGCGCGATAGCGCGGCTCGGGCTTGGCAGATGCATCTTTAAAAACGACCGTACATGCGCCGCAGTCGCCTTCGTTACAGCCTTCCTTGGTGCCGGTCAGATGCAACACGTCTCGAAGATAATGAAGCAGCGACATCGTCGGCGGCAACCCTTCGATCTCATACCGCTTGTCATTGATCATGCAACGGATTCGATTCATATCCTTCTCTCTGCAGGGGCACGGTTCATTACCGCGCATTCTCTTCGTCGGGGCTCTCATACGCTGATCTACAGATATGTCCCCTAGTTTGGGCCATTAGATTATATGGATTTCTCGCTTTTCTCCACATTAAAATAGTGCTCGCTGAATAAAATTTACAGATCACCTGTGGTTGTGAATCTTACTCGGTGAAATCTTCGGGTGACGCAACTTTGTTGCATTTTCGAGTATTTTCAAAGCAGCTACACAAAATTGCGTTGGTTCACTGAAAAAATTGTGTTAAAAATTCAAAAAATAACAAAATAATCGATATA
>CAMKRB010000386.1 GCA_946415045.1 uncultured Myxococcales bacterium | reverse complement strand
AGACAATACATAAAAAATGTTAAGTCTGGACGGGGCGTGTCGGATTGTTCCTGTCCGTGGGTTTTACCCAAGGCTATCCTAAGTCGTACTTGCGGGGCTGTGTTGGGGCGAGTCACCGTCACATTGAAATGCAACACGATTTTTGTGTCGCTCGGCTATCGGCTGCGCCGATACGCCTCGCCGCACCGGCTATGCGGTCAACCGCATACGCCGGTGCGATATTTTTTTGTCTACTGAAGGTATTTCAGCCACCAGCCCAGCCGGTATCTGCTGCCCAGGTAGACCAGAATTCCAAATAACAAAGCGCACACAGAAACCACCGCAAACTGGCCGAGGCCCGGCGCGAAATACGTGCCCAGCGTGAGAATAAATGCCGGGTGGATGCAGTAAATCAGCGTGGAGGTCTTGCGCATAAACTGCGTTGCCGCAGTATTTTGCGGCCATTGGATTTTCTGGCACAAACGCATCGCAAAATAGACAAAAGGCACGAATGATAAGTAGATGATGCGCGAATCGGTGTGCAAGATTGCGCTCGATACATACGTTTCTGACCCGAGTAGCAGAAAAGACAGAATGGTCGCAATAATGTTGTATTTCTTTGAATGATTGGATTCGGATTGCGCGATCCAGTGACCTATCATGATCATCGGGAATGCAAAGCATAGGGCGTTCCACAGACCGATGCAAAGGCGATTCTGCATCAGCGTGTGTATCGGTGTCAGAAACTCAAAATCCGCAAACAATGGCCACATCGTCGTTGTGCTCCAGCGAATCACGAGGCAGAGTGCTGCAATGATATAGGCGATCCATGCTTTTTTGATGCACCACATCAGAACGGTTGCCAGCAGTGTGCTCAATAACAACGCATGTAAAAACCACAGATGCCGTATGCCGCGTTCGAGCGTGATTGTGAGACCTTCAAGGTCGAACTGTCCGTTGAGCAATGATCGAATGACGATGAAAATAGCCGAATAGATGAGGTAAAGGATTAGGATGCGTTTGGTGAATTTGGCGCAGTTCGATCGGGTAATCGGTTTTCTGAAATAGAAAAAGCCTGAGGCGGTAAAGAAAAAAGGGACCGCGACACGGGAAAAGACGTCGAATCCCATATCGAGCCATTTAAATTGACAGAATACGGTCGTATGAATGCCGACAATGACGAAAGCGAGCAGGAATTTGGCGAGATCAATGCAGGGATATTGTTTAAGCTGGGTATTCATAGTGGGGCATGCAATGAGATAAGGTGTTTGGGCCGGGCGTATCGGGCGACTGCCCGATAGCCCGGCCGCGCATGGCGTATGGCGCAAGCCATAGCCTGCGCCACATACATAAAAACACAAATTGGATTTGACTTTTTTCGATCGGCGCTAACTATGAGTGGGTGAGAGGTTGCGGATGGCAATCGCGGATACTGAGTGTTGGTGCCGATTTACGCTGTCATGTTAGCATGCCGCGAGATAAACATGCAAAAAATTATTTGACTATCTGATTGCGTGTTTAAAGTCCGTTGCCGTTGGAAGCCGTTAGGTTTTAACAGCGGTTCAATCCGCTTAAATATTTTTTAAGGAGAAGTGATATGAGTAAGATTATTGGTATCGACCTTGGAACAACAAATTCGTGTGTTGCAGTGCTGGAAGGCAGCGAGCCCAAAGTGATCACGAATGAGGAAGGCGATCGTACAACGCCGTCCGTCGTTGCATTTGACGATAAGGGTGAGACGATTGTTGGCCAGTTCGCACGTCGTCAGGCGACGATGAATTATGAAAACACGATTTTCAGCGCCAAGCGTTTTATCGGTATGAAATACAGCGAGCGCGCTGAAGAAGCCAAGCACATGCCGTTCAAAGTGATTGAGATGAGCAATGGTGCGGCCGGTTTCGAAGCTCGCGGCAAACAGTTTGCTCCACCTGAAATCAGCGCAAAAGTGCTCCAGAAGCTTAAAAGAGACGCCGAGAAATATCTGGGCCAGCAGGTAACTGAGGCCGTTATTACGGTTCCTGCATATTTCAATGATTCACAGCGTCAGGCGACCAAGGATGCCGGTAAGATTGCCGGTCTGAACGTGAAACGTATCATCAATGAGCCGACGGCTGCTGCATTGGCTTATGGACTTGATAAGAAGAAAGATGAGACGATTGCCGTTTACGATTTCGGTGGCGGTACGTTCGATATCTCGATTCTTGAAGTCGGTGACAATGTTGTCGAGGTTATTTCGACAAACGGTGATACGCACCTCGGTGGCGATAACATCGATGAGCTGCTGATCGACTGGCTGGTGAAGGAATTCCGCAAAGACAGCGGTATCGATGTGTCGAACGACAAGATGGTGCTTCAGCGTCTGCGTGACGAAGCTGAAAAAGCCAAGAAAGCGCTTTCGACGATGACCACGACGAACATCAATCTGCCGTTCCTGACTGCAGATGCAACGGGCCCGAAACATTTGAATGTCAATCTGTCTCGTGCACAGTTTGAGGAGATGATTTCGGATATCGTCGCCAAGACGCTTGAACCTTGCAAAAAGGCGCTGCGCGATGCGAACAAGTCGGTGTCGGATATCGATGAAGTCGTTCTGGTCGGCGGATCAACCCGTATTCCTCTCGTTCAGCAGGAAGTCGAGAAATTCTTTGGCAAACGCCCGAATCACAGCGTGAATCCCGATGAAGTCGTTGCCCTTGGTGCTGCTATCCAGGGCGGCGTGCTCGCCGGCGATGTGAAAGATATCCTGTTGCTCGATGTTACCCCGCTGTCGCTCGGTATCGAAACACTGGGCGGTGTGACGACCAAGCTCATTCCCCGCAATACCACCATTCCTACCCGTAAGAGCGAAATCTTTACGACAGCTGACGATAATCAGACCAAGGTGACCGTTCATGTTCTGCAGGGTGAGCGCGAAATGGCTTCGCAGAACAGAACACTGGCAAAATTCAATCTCGAAGGCATTCCTGCAGCACCGCGTGGCGTGCCCCAGATCGAGGTGACGTTCGATATCAACGCGGATGGTATCGTGAATGTTTCGGCAAAAGATAAGGCGACGGGCAAAGAACAGCGCGTGACAATTGAGGCTTCCTCCGGACTGAACCAGAACGATATCGATCGTATGGTGAACGAGGCCAAGGAACACGAGGCTGAAGACAAGAAACGTCGTGAAGTTGTCGATGCCAGAAATGAACTCGATACCCTTATCTTCCAGGTCGAAAAGAGCATCAAGGATTATGGCGACAAGGTCGGTGCCGACGAAGTCGAAAAGGTCAAGAAGGCGCTCGAAGTTGCCAAGAGCAAGAAGGAATCTGAAGATATTGATACGATCAAGGCTGCCAAGGATGAATTGATGAGTGCGGCACATAAGATTGCTGAAGTGATGTATGCACAGGCCAACCAGGCAGGTGCTGCAGGTGCTGCAGGCGCACCGGGTGCTGCTCCCAATGCCGGTAAAAAAGACGACGATGTGATCGACGCCGAGTTCGAAGAAAACTAAAATATTCACCTCATACGATTATCTGTTCTGGAAATCCCTCCTCAGAACAGAGAAAAGCCCGGGCTTTTGCCCGGGCTTTTTTTGTGGTTGAAGGCAGATGGCGGGGGGGGGCGGTGATGCATTCAGGCATGCAGTATCGTGAAATCTGTGGT
>CAMKRB010000385.1 GCA_946415045.1 uncultured Myxococcales bacterium | reverse complement strand
CCGGAATGAGCGCCATCCGGTGAATGGCGCGAATGAAGAGCCCAGTGAGCAAATCAAATGCGCAAGTCGAAGCGCCATGCGCGAGAGACGAAGCGGATTTGATATTGCGAACTGTGGAAAAGCCCCCAGACGCGAGGGAATGCAAGGGGCGTTCGCGGAACAACGCCCCTTGCCGCCTGCGGCGCGTAGCCGCGCAAATCATGCGCTTACGGCATAAGCCGTCCAAAAGAGAATATAAGGCTGAACTGTTGCGGTGGGGTCTGGGGCAAAGTCCCGGAAAAGCAAATGCGGCAGCCCTGATTTGTCAACAAAGCGCAGCGTATTGGCTGCAACGCAGCCAATAGCGAGCACACAGGCGTGCAGCATGCGCGCCTGTGGCGCGGCGTATGCAGGTGCGGCCGCATGGCCACACCAAATAGCCGCGCACCTTTAAAAAACTTAATCCTGATGTGTCGCTTTCTTTTGGTCTATTCGACGGCAAATCAGGCCGTAGATGACGAGGGCAACACCGGCAACTGCAGCAATCATAAAGAAATAGTACCAGATGTGGTGCGCGTTGGCGTATCGTGCGGCAATTTCGGCTTCAGACAAACCTTCCGGAAGCGTGGCGCGATCGGGGCAGTATTGTTCGAGCAGAAATCCACTGATGAAAAATCCGAAGATGGCCGAGAAAAACGAGTGAAGATGCGAGAATCCGAGGTAAACGCCTTCTTCGCCTTTGGGGGCCTGCAGCGAGAAGTATTCGAGAAAACGGGGCGAAATGAAGCACTCTGCGATGCCCTGGAGCGCGATGCCGACGACGAGCATGAACGTGAACGGGTGCAGTCCAAGAATTGAGTCGCCGAAACCGTCACGCATCCACGGGCCCAGGCTCATGGCGAACGCCGAAACCGGCATGATGAACATGCCAATCGTCATCGATGTGAGCGCCTGGCGTTTGCGCATCCACTGAGTGACAAAGATGACGCAAATCACGACGACGAGCGGATTGACGTTTGCGATCCATTCCGGGCGCGCGCTTTCGCCGACCGTGCGAATCACGTATTTCGGCATGGTTGCGTAGAGCTGCTGCTGTACCGTCCAGAACCCCGCGATGATGAGCGTCAGCGCCATCAGGCGCGCGTTCGTGAGAATCTTGATCAGGCTTTTGAAAAGCGCACCAAACGATTTCTGCTCAGCCTGTTCCTGATTGGGATGGTAAAAGAAAACCGCGAACAGCAGCGCCAGCAGCGCCATGCCGCCCGAAAAGAAATTGACGTATTCCAGCCCGACGCCCTGACGAATATACGGCACAAACGTCTTGCCCAGAAACGCGCCGATGTTGACCGTCCAGTAAAATAGCGAGAATCCGCGTGCGCGGTTCGTTTCGTCGGTGACTTTGGCGACGGTGCCGGTGATGAGCGGCTTGACGAACGCCGACCCGACCACGAGCACGACCAGAAACAGGCAAACCGTGACTTTGTTGTGCCACACGCCCAGCATGGTATAGCCAAACGCGAGCAGTCCAAACGCCAGTATAATCGCTCGCCGGAACCCGATGCGGTCCGCGATGATGCCCGCAAACGGCGGCAGCAGATACAGCGTGCCCGAGAAAATACCCGAAATGATGCCGGCCTGGACATCCGTAAAGCCGACGACACTCGACAGATACAGCGTAATAACGATAAAAAAGCCGTAATAGGCGGCGCGTTCGCACAGCTCAATCGAGTTCGCGATCCAGAACGTGCGCGGAAATCGCCACGTACTCTTTTTCTCGCCGGCGGATTGTGTGTTTTCAGACATGCAGTTTCTCCATCCATTCATAAACACTGGCTGTGCTGAATCATCATGGATATGGCTTTTCACCGAAGCGTCATGCAATTTCGGCTTATAGCTTATGGCTTATAGCTTGTAGTCCGGGATCAGGCGTATCCACAACTATAAACCAAATGCATCCGTATCCATTCGCGTACAACAGAGCCTAAACACCAAAATTCCGTGCTGCGCAATGCCGCACGGATTTCATTGGAATATCGGATATTGGTGCAAACTGCAATTGCTGATTTGTGTGTTGGCGCGGGCTATCGGCGCGAAACGCGCCGATACGCCCTGCGCACGCGGCTATCGGCGGTGCCGATACGCCGCGTATCGCAGATAGCGGCGTTAGCGAGCGTATGGGCGGCCCCGTGTGGCCGCCCATAGCGAGTGCACGTGTCGTGACACGTGCCATAAAAAACGCCGCGTATCGCAGATAGCGGCGTTAGCGAGCGTATGGGCGGCCCTCTGTGGCCGCCCATAGCGAGTAGGCACGTGTCGTGACACGTGCCCCATATAAAAAACAATTTACCCAACAATAAAATTGACAATGCGTCCTGGGACAACAATGGTCTTGCGGATCGTCTTGCCTTCGAGCTGGCGGGCAACGGCGGGAATGGCCTTGGCGGCTGCGATGAGTTCGGCTTCGGGAGCGGATTTGTCGATTTCGACGGTGCCGCGCATCTTGCCGAGTACCTGGATACCGATGGTGATTTTGGCTTCTTCGCACTTGGCGGGATCGTAGCTGGGCCACGAGGTGAGCGAGACGCAGCCTTCGCCACCGAGGATTTGCCAGAGTTCTTCGGCGATGTGGGGGGCGTAGGGCGCGAGCACGAGTACGAGTGTTTTGGCGGCGATCACGGGCACCTTGTCGAGTTTGGCGAGGTGGTTGATGTAAACCATCATTTGCGAGATGCCGGTGTTGAAGCGGAGATTTTCGATATCATCCTGGACTTTGCGAATAGTTTGATTGCGGATGCGTTCGGTTTCGTCGTCGCAGGGGATTTCGGCGATGCGGTCGCTGAGCTTGTTTTCGTCGGCGGAAACGATGAGTTTCCAGCAGCGGGTGAGGAAGCGGTTGACGCCGAGGACGCCTTCGGTATCCCAGGGTTTGACCTGGTCGAGCGGTCCCATGAACATTTCGTACAGGCGCAGGGAATCGGCACCGTAGTCGCGCACGACGTCGTCGGGATTGATGACGTTTCCGAGGCTCTTGGACATTTTTTCGGTGCTCATGGTGAGGGATTCGCCGGTGATTTTGCTCACATAGCCGTCGCCGGATTTGGCGACATCCTTGATGTTGACGATGGCACCGCGTTTATCGCGATAGGCGCAGCCCAGGATCATGCCCTGATTGAAGAGTTTCTGGAACGGCTCTTTGGTGTGGACCAAGCCGATATCATAGAGCACTTTGTGCCAGAATCGGGCGTAGAGCAGGTGGAGCACGGCGTGTTCTGCGCCGCCGATGTAGAAATCGACGGGCATCCAGTAGTTTTCTTTTTCGGCGTCGAACGGGGCCTTGTCGTTGTTGGGATCGATGTAACGCAGGTAATACCAGCAGGATCCGGCCCACTGGGGCATGGTGTTGGTTTCGCGGGTCATGTCGCCGACTTTGAGCCAATCGGTGATGTTCGCGAGCGGGCTTTCGCCGGTGCCGGAGGGTTCGTAGCTCTTGACTTCGGGCAGTGTGAGCGGGAGCTGTTCTTCGGGCAATGGATGATGGTTGCCGTCTTTATCCCACAGAATCGGGAACGGTTCGCCCCAATAGCGCTGTCGCGAGAACAGCCAGTCGCGGAGCTTATAATTGATGGAAGCCTGGCCGACCTTGTGTTCTTCGAGCCATTCGGT
>CAMKRB010000384.1 GCA_946415045.1 uncultured Myxococcales bacterium | reverse complement strand
GCAAATTCGGTTTTAAAAACAAAAAAACTTTTTTAAAATCAATATCTTACACACAAAATTCAGGAATCAGCATGACGGAAGAAGAACTCCACCTTTCCCACGATCTTCATCAGGAAGACGGCTCAAAAGCCTATAACGCAGACTCCATTCAGGTCCTCGAAGGGCTCGAAGCGGTCCGAAAACGTCCGGGCATGTACATCGGAAACGTCAACGACATTTCAGGTCTGCATCAGCTCGTTTATGAAGTCGTCGACAACTCGATCGACGAGGCGCTTGCCGGTTTTTGCAACGAAATCATCGTGACGATCCACGAGGATAACAGCGTGACCGTCCGCGACAATGGCCGTGGTATCCCGACCGAAATCCACAAGAAAGAGGGCGTTTCGGCGGCCGAAGTCATCATGACCGTGCTGCATGCCGGCGGCAAGTTCGACAACAACAGCTACAAGGTTTCGGGCGGTTTGCACGGCGTCGGCGTTTCGTGCGTCAATGCACTCAGCAAATACCTGGCGATGGACATCTATCGCAATGGCCGCCACTATCATCAGGAATATCAATGCGGCAAGCCGATGTTCCCGCTGCGCGACGAAGGTCCGACCGAGGAATCCGGCACTGCGATTACATGGCTGGCCGACGATTCGATTTATACCGTCACCGAATACAATTACGACGGCCTGTGCACGCGTCTGCGCGAGCTTTCGTACCTCAATTCGGGCGTTCGCATCGTGCTCAACGACGAGCGCACCGATAAATCGCAGGTCTTCCAGTTCGAAGGCGGTCTGTGCAGTTTCGTCGAGTATTTGTCCGAAAAGAACGACCCGATTCATCCGACCCCGATTCATATCGTCAAAACCGTCGAAGAAGAAGGCATCACGGTCGAATTGGCGCTGCAATGGACCAAGGCTTATAAAGAAATTCTGCTTTGCTTTGCCAACAACATCCGCAACCGCGACGGCGGAACGCACGAAACGGCCTTTAAATCTGCGCTCACCCGCGTGATCAATCAGTATGCCTCCGACGAAAATCTGCTCAAGAACTTCAAGCCCGGCAAAGACAGTCCGAACGAGACGATAACTGGCGAGGATATCCGAGAGGGGTTGATCGCAATTATTTCGGTGAAACTGCCGAACCCGACGTTCTCGAACCAGACCAAAGACAAACTGCTGAACAACAACATCACGCCGCATGTGGCTGCGGCCGTATCGCAGGGCATCAAAGAGTGGCTGCTCGAATCGCCGAACGAAGCCCGCGGCATCATCGAAAAAACCGTCGAAGCCGCCATGGCGCGCATCGCCGCACGCAAAGCCCGCGATCTCGTTCACCGCAAAGGCGCGCTCGATTCAATGTCGCTCCCCGGCAAGCTCATGGACTGCTCCAGCCGCGATCCGTCGCTGTGTGAACTCTACCTGGTCGAGGGCGATTCGGCTGCCGGTACCGCCAAAGGCGGTCGCGACTACAAAACCCAGGCCATTCTCCCGCTGCGCGGTAAAATCCTCAACGTCGAAAAAGCCCGCCTCGAAAGCATCCTCAATTCCGAATCCATCAACATTATCTTTAGTGCGCTCGGCACAGGCATCGGCGAAGACTTCAATATCGCCAAACTCCGTTATCACAAGGTCATCTTCATGACGGATGCTGATGTCGACGGTTCCCACATCCGCACGCTTCTGCTCGCTTTCTTCCTGCGCCAGATGCCGCAGCTCATCGAACAGGGCTACGTCTACATCGCACAGCCGCCGCTCTTCAAAGTCGAGAAAAACAGCAAAACCCAGTATCTCAAAGACGAAGGTGCGCTCGACGATTATCTGCTCGACTGCGCCGTCAACAGCGGTTATCTCATCACCGAATCCGGCGCCGAAGTCCGCGGCGACGAACTCTCAAAACTCTTCCACGGCATTCTCTTTTATAATCAGTATCTGCCGCGCGTCGCAGTCGACACCGACACCCGCATCATCGATGCCCTCGTCAAAGACGTCATCCTCACGGACGCCGATTTCGAAAGCGAAGACGCCCTCACCCCGCGCATGACCGAACTCTGCGACGTCCTCAACAAGCGCTACCTCGACACCATCTTCGTCATGCCCAACATCTTCCGCGACGAACATAACCACCTGGTCGCCGAATGGACCACGCGCCAGACCAGCACGCTCAAAATCACACGCCTCAGCCTCGATTTCATCCACAAGGCAAACTTCGTCAAAATCTTCAACACCTATCACCATGTCACCGATACGGTCGGTAAAACATTCAACTACTACACCGACCCCAACCGACCGCCCAAATCCCTTTCAAGCGTCGAGGATCTTCTCACGCTCGCCATGGAAAACGGCCGATCCGGTCACAAAATCCAGCGATATAAAGGTCTGGGCGAAATGAACGCCGAACAGCTCTGGGAAACGACGATGGATCCCGAACGCCGCATCCTCAAGCAGGTTCGCATCACCGACGCCATCGAAGCCGACGCCGCATGTTCCCTGCTGATGGGCGATGTCGTCGAACCGCGCCGCGATTTCATCATCGAAAACGCCCGCAAGATTCGAAACCTCGACATCTAAATCACATTGCCCGGTATTTCGCCGGGCTTTTTTGTTTTGGTGGGGCGGGCTAGCGCCGCGCGCTACGCCCACCCTGCGTCGCTATTTCGCTCAGAGACGTTCCACGGAACGTCTCTTCTCTCAATACGCGCCGCAAAATGATTTCCGCAATACTATGGCTAAAAAATCGTTATCTCTGAGCAAAAAAAAGGCCGCTGCCGCAGTGCAGCAACAAGCCCAGCAAGCTAAAAAAAGAGCCAGTCAACCGCCGACTTCGCTGCCGGAATACGAGTTTATCCGCGAAATTGGTCATGGTTCGCAGGGTGATGTCTGGCTTGCAGAGCGCAGAACCGATAAACAGAAGGTCGCCGTCAAACGCCTGAACATCGAATCGGTCAAAAACTGGAAAGAATACGAGTTGTTCAAACGCGAGGCCAGTGTATTGGCGACACTCGATATCGACGGCGTTGCAAAGTTCTACGAAGCAGTCGATCGTCTGAACAACCATCATCCGTGCTCCTATATCGTCCAGGAATATATCGAAGGCGTGACGCTGGCGGATATGATTCAATCCGGCCAGCGATTCAGCGTCAACCGGATTTACGATATTATTCTGCAGCTCATCGATATATTGCAAAAGCTGCATACCCACGAACCACCAGTGATTCACCGCGATCTCAAGCCTTCGAATATATTGCTCAAGCAAACCAATGGTAAGGTCTATCTTATCGATTTTGGTGCAGTGGCGAATCCCCAGGTACAAAGCGGTGGTTCGACGGTCGCAGGCACCTATGGTTACATGCCGCCCGAACAGCTGATGGGCAAGCCGGTGCCTCAAAGCGATATCTATGCACTCGCCGCTGTCGCAGTTCACTTGATCACCGGTATTTCTCCGGCCGAAATGCCGAACAAAGATTTTCATCTCATCTTCGAGCCACAGATGCAGAATATGCCGGTGGCTGTTGTAAATACGCTGCGCAGCATGCTCGAGCCCAAAACCGAGCTCAGGCTTTGTAACTACGATACCTTGCGGGCCCTGTTCACCAATTTCAAAAATGATAACTATACCGATACCGGCAGCCGCCAGGAACCTATGCCTATTGCTGAATATAACCAAAAGC
>CAMKRB010000383.1 GCA_946415045.1 uncultured Myxococcales bacterium | reverse complement strand
AACGTGGCGCAACCGCCAGCGCCCTGAATGGGCGCAATGTCACAGCCCGGGGTGAGCGCAGCGTAACCCCGGGAAATAGTGAATAGTGAATAGTGAATAGTGAATAAAATCTGGCGCGCCACAACGTGGCGCAAATCGCTGGGGATGGGGCAAAAAAAACGCCGCGTATTTCGCGTTGCGCGAAATAGCGGCGAGGGGGAGACGCGTATGCCGCGTTGCGCGGCATAGCGTCGCGGGGGCGCGAGCCCCCGAAAAACAAACGGATTAATTGACGATGACGATATCATCTTCACATTTGTCGATGGTGGTGGTGTCGGTGTTGTTTGCGCTGTTGCATTCGACGGTGGCTTCGTGGCCGAATTCGTCGAGGTTGACGACCATGAGTACTTTCTTGCCTTCGAGGGCTTTGAGTTCTTCTTCGCTGACTTCGCAGCCGACAGCGTCGCACTCGCCTACGCCGAAGACGTTTTTGGTGTATGACGTGCAGATGGGTTCGCCGCGGGAGCCGTCGTCGTTGACGTAGAAGAATGTTGCGGGGAGGTCTTTACCGGCAGATTTGGTGCCGCGGTTGCAGAGTTTTCCGCTGATGACGTGACGGCCGTCGGCGGTGGTGCCGCAGATGGAACCGGTGTTGAATCGGCCGGTGATGTCTGGGGCCATGCCGGCGCCGTATTCACCCTGGCTGTTGAGTCGGTAGTTGTTGTATTTGGGGCGGGGATTGGTGGTGCCGGTGATGGTTTGACCGAGCAGTTTGGCGGTCCAGTTTTCGAGCCATTTTGCGGCGGTGGGGAGTTTTCCGTTATCCTCGATATTGATGATGTTGTAGGCGTGCTGATTCCACATATTTCGGGAAGAGACCCATCGATCGAGGCGGTCTTTGAGGATCATGAGATCGGCGTCACCGATATCCTTGTATTTTCGGGTGGCGCGGCAGACTTTGTAGCCGTTGCTCGATTTCCATCCATCGGGACGCGTGCCGACGGGCTTTATCATGACGCGTTTTTTCTCGCTGGAGTCATAACGCATAAAGCCGACATCCTTGTGGATGGGGGCGGTGCAGATGTATTGCTGGATGGTGGTCTGTGTGCCGTCGGGGTTTTTGATAATTTGTGTGTTGCACTCGTCGTCGTCATCGTCGGGATTGCTATCGCCGCCGCAGATGCACAGTCCAATATCTACTTTACATCTGTTTGTTGGGCAGTCTGCATTTTCGGTGCAGCGGATGCCTTCGTGAATGGGATCGACGGCGTTGTTGCCGTTTGCGTCGTAGGCGAGTTTTTCGTTTTTATCGTTGTAGCAGGTCTGGTTGTTGTCGGACCCCATGAGGATTTCGGCGCTTCCGTCGTTGTCAACGTCAGCGATAACGGGTGCTTCGATGGAAGTGCTGGAACTGCGGCGAGCGCTGAAGAGGACTTTTCCGGTTTTTCCGTCATAGACGCGTGTGAAGCATTCGTCGGCATAGACGGCTTCGGACTGACCGTCGCCGTCGAAGTCGAAGAGTGAGGAACCGGTGGCACCTGAGGAAGCATCCTGGCTCCAGCGTTCCCAGAGGACGTATTTGTCGGCGCAACCGTCCACACCGACTTTGGTGCATCTTGGGTCGTAGACGCCAAAGAGGCCGGCAGAAGCGATACCGATTTCGGGGAGGCCGTCGTTGTCGAAGTCGCCGATGGTGACTGGGCCTCCGGTTTTGTATCCGGTAACATTCATGATTTCCTGAACCTCGGCAGTGCCGTCCGATTTGGTATATTCTGCAAACATGAGGAGCTTGTCGCCGCCCGAGAGGACGTATTCGGGTTTTCCGTCGAGTTTTGTGAAATCGAATTTAGCGGCGGTGCTTCCCGGTGTTCCGAAGTCGGCATAGGCTGTATGGCTGCCGCCGGAGAACGAGAGTCTTTTGCCCCATTTTTTGGTATCGGGATCCCACTTATAGACGCCATTTTTATTGAGCAGGGATGCGTATCCTTTGGGATCGTTATCGAAGTTTCCGATAGCCCATGTAGCGCTGCCTGGCTCACTGCCGCTGGTAATCGTTTTTCCAGTCTGTCCGTTGAGGACCGTGGTGCCTGCGACGACATCCGGTTTACCGTCGGCATTGACGTCATAGACCATGAGCGCGCCACTGGCTTTGGCTTCTGAAGTCCAGTAGACTTCATGCTTCTTTTGTGAGGCGTTCCATTTATAGGCTACGACGTGATGCTCTACGGTATTTTCGTCGATGGTTTTGAGCGTCGATGTAATGAACTCGAGATAGCCATCGCCATTGAGATCTGCGGCAGCGGGGTAATTGTTCCACCAATGCGCCAGGCTGACTTTGATAGACTCAAGTGTTTCACAGTTTTCGGGGTTAATGAAACGAATGACGGTTTGAGCTGCAGCCTCGGTGATGGGGTTGCTGGTACCTTCCTTTTTTTCACGTCCGCGGCTTTTGAAGGAATAGACAGCAATTGTTGTGGGGATGTTGTCTTTGTTTCCAAAATGGCCGATGAGCGGCGGCATTTCGACTTTTGTGGAGGAAGGCCACTGATCGTTAGCAGGCGGTTGCCAGCGGCACTGAACCTGAGCTTCGAAGATACCGGGTTTTGTTTTGAACCGGCACATTTCGTCATGAGTGACTTCTTCATTATAGGGGATGCAGCTGCCGACAGCGCCGCAGGATTCGGTGGTGCAGCAGAACGAGTCTTTTTCCGTACAATCGCTGGAAGTTGTACATTTACCGACGATTGGAGTGCATTTATTTTGGAGGCATTGCATGGTTGGCGGGCAGATGATGTGTTTGGCCTCATCGCATGATTCATCCTCGCCTGCGGTTTGTGTACAGGTGCCGCTGATGCATTCGAGGTCTTTTCCACAGAAGAGGTAATCATCGTTGCATTCAGCGCCGAGTTCGAGGTTGGGGGTGTATTTTCTGCAGAATCCTCCGATACAGAAGTTGTTATCGTCAGCATCGCATGAACGCCACTGGTCAGAGCTGTCGCATTCATCTCCTTCGCTGAGTGTGAGTGCGCATGAACCCTTGCAGACTGCGCCGTCTGCGCATTCAATCGTGCCGCCCTGGATGTTTCTGCATTTATCGCCGACCTGTGCGTAATAGCCGCAGTGCCCGTTCTCCATGCAAGTGACAAAAGGATCCTGATCGGCGCAGTCGTCATTGGATTCGCATGATTTGCCAAGTGTTTCGTCATCCTGATCGGAGCAGATGTTGTTGTGGCAAATGAGCGGTGATGTGCAGATCTTGGTTTGATCACCAGGTGTACAGATATCGCCTTTGTTCAGATAGGTGATTTCTGTGGGGCAGTCGCTGCCTTCGCATGGTTGTGGTCCCGGCTCTGGTGTATGGACGGGTTTGCATTCACCCGATGGGAGGCATTCGCCCGATGTGCACAGCGAAGGATCACAGCCGCCGGGGTTGTTGCTGACTGTAGATGTGCTGCCGGTTTCGTCTTCGCATCCATACATTGCTGCTATACAAAAAATCGCGGTTGCCCAGTGTTTCTTACTCATAAACCCTCCCATGCAAAAGAAAAAACGACACAACACCGATTGTAGTATAGCGATTGTATACAAATAGTAAATTAGGAATTAATAGTGCAGAGTGAGGAGTAAAGAGTGAAGAGTGAAGAGTGAAGAGTGAAGAGTGAAGAGTGAAGAGTGAAGAGT
>CAMKRB010000382.1 GCA_946415045.1 uncultured Myxococcales bacterium | reverse complement strand
TTTTTATGTTGCGCATATATATGAATAAGAATATGAGAAAATACGGTAGTGTGTGTTGTGAGAAGAAAGGATACTTAAACAAAAGGAGAATTAGCCATGTCATTTCTTCAGGAATCGAAAGCGAGTGATCAGGGTGCGGTAAATGCCGGTGGTCAGACTGCGACCGCAGGATCAACCCCCGATGCCAAAAACGCGCAGATGTCGCAGGGGCTGGATTTGGCCCACGGAAACGTCTCTGAGCTGATTGCATCCGGTGAGTCGAAAAAAGGCAACAACAATCCCTACGGAACGTTCAATTATTACAAAGCCGGCGGCGGCCTGGGCTCGAGCTATTTCGGCCTGATCGATGGCAAACCCATCTATCAGCATACATTCGAAAGCCTCGAAAAACTCAGCCAGTCGGGCTCGACACTGAACATCTCATACACCGATGGCGACAAGCCAATGACCTGTACTGGCCGTTTGTTTGCCACGGGCAAATACCAGATGATTCCCAGCACGCGAAATGCTGCGCGAGGTGCTTGCGGCCTCAAAAACACCGATCTCTTCTCTGAACAGAATCAGGATCTGTGTTACACCAAGCACCTGATTAAAGGTGCTGTCATGAACTACTACAACGGCACTGGTTCGATCGAAGCCGCAGCAAAAGCCATTGCTCAGACCTGGGCTGCCATCGGCATTAAACCGGGCTCGATCAACAACTATGGCAAAACAGGCAACAACAACGGTCTGACGAGTTATTACGACGGCGACGGCGTCAATGCAGCCAGCATTTCGTATGACCGGATTATTGCAGCTCTTCAGGCCGATAAGGCGGCAATCGATGCCGGCGGCATTGCAACGCGTACCGTGGATTCCACTGCTGGTCAGCCCGGCAGCGTGATTCCCGCCGAAAACGCCCAGCCCACCTCCGATGCCGGCAGCTCGCAGGCTCAGAGCGAACTTCAGTCACAGACAAAACCGGCTAACGCGAGCATCGATATCAATCATGCCGTGAGCCGCAATAAACGCCTGGGATACAGCCGCGACCAGTGGAAAGAAATCCAGGCTGCCGTCGGTCTCAAAGGCTCGGATGTCGACGGTTATGTCGGAAAAATTACAACTCAGGCCATCGCCAACTGGCAGCTGGCCAATGGCTTTACCGGCGGCGACGTGGACGGCATCTGCGGTCCCAAAACACTTGCCGCTATTAAAAATCAGGGCACCAAGACCCCCGATACACCCGCAACAACAGAACTCGAAACACCCGTCGTCACAGAACCCGAAAAACCTGCAAAGACCTCTGCTACCGCCAATGTCGACCTCGATCGCGCGGTGAAGAGCAATCAGCGTCTGGGATACAGCCGCGCTCAGTGGAAAGAAATCCAGGCCGCCGTCGGTCTGACCGGCTCCGAAGTCGACGGTTATGTCGGCAAAGTTACATCTCAGGCCATCGCTAACTGGCAGCTTTCCTACGGCTTTACCGGTAATGATGTCGATGGCATCTGCGGTCCCAAAACGCTTGCGGCCATCAGAGGCACCAAAACCCCCGAAACCCCTGCCGTTACTGTTCCTCCAACCGAAACGCCCGCTGTGGCGGAACCCGAAAAACCCGCTAAGGAAGAAGAAAAACCTCAGGAAGATTCTTCCCAGATTCAGCTGGATTCGGACGATTACACCGGCAACGAAACTGTCAAATACGGACAGAACAACAACAAGGTAAAAACCCTGCAGAAGCTTTTGAATGTCCACAAAGCCGGCCGTTATGGCAACAATATCGGTGTGGATGGCAGCTTTGGAAAAGGCACCGCAACCGCATTGATGCGCTTCCAGTATCACCACGTGAAATCCGCTACTGAAATCTGTTCATACCTCAGAGGTATGCATGGAAAAGGCAAATCGATATGCGATGCCGAAACATGGGCAAAACTGCGCATGGCCTCACCTGCATACACCAACGAAAAAGGCAAAGCCATTGCATTTGATTATAACAATGGTCAGCCTGTCAGCTATACACCGGCCGATATCCACGGCGCAAATGGCGCAGTCATTGGAAAACTCAGCGCAAATGCCGCACCGGATTTCGACAGAATGGCGAAGGCCGGCGGCATTAACGGCATCAACAGCTCATTCCGTGGCATGACGGATGAAGCGACCGTCGCTGTCACCAATGGCGTTGGCGGTTCCGAAGGCTGCATCGAGCTCTATGTCGATCGCGGATTCAGCCCCAATGATGCTGCATATCCAGGATACAGCTATCACAGCAGCGGTAATGCCGTGGACGTCAGCGGTATTCCAAAACACGGTTCGAATTCCCTCTACGTCTGGCTGACCAGAAATGCCTCGAATTATGGATTCAAGGGATTTAGCTGGGAACACTGGCATTGGTATTATTAATCGCATTTTGTCATAGCGTTTGCGCATGATTCTGCCCCCGCATCCATAGGCTGCGGGGGCTTTTTTTTTGTCAGAACGTGGTTTTTACAAAACCGTAATCGTGATATGAATGGCATGGGTGTCGGCGAGTCGCCGACGTTTTTTATGATCCCTGTTTAATTTTGGAGAGGTAAACAGATGTTCGAAAACCTTCATGTCGTGCTCGGCCAGGACATCGCCAAAACCGCAGATAGTGTGGCTGCGGCCGGTGATAAAGCTGCCGAAGGCGCAACTCAGGGCGCCAAGATGATTTCCGGCTGGGCCAAACACCTTACAGACAACGATTTGCTCAACAAGGCAATCGAATATGGTGCATCGGTTATCGGTGCATTGCTGCTGCTGATTATCGGTCTGATCATCGCCAAGCTCATCAGCAAGGCCGTTGTCAGAGCCGCAAAGAGAGGCCTTCACGACGATGGCACATCGCCGCTTCCGGGATTTATCGGCAGCGGTGTCTATTGGGGCATTGTCGTCATCATTGTTTTGGCATGCCTTTCGATCTTTGGCATTGAAACGACTTCGTTTGCAGCCATTCTCGCGGCCGCAGGTCTGGCGATTGGTCTGGCATTCCAGGGCACGCTGTCGAATCTGGCTGCCGGCGTCATGCTGGTCGTGTTCCGTCCTTTCAAACTCGGCGATTTCATTACGGCTGCCGGTCAGACGGGTACGGTTTCGGCCATTAAATTGTTCACGACGACCATCGTCACGCTCGATAACCGCGTCATCACCATTCCCAACAGCGCCGTTTCGGGTGCAACCATCGATAACTGCACACAGGAATATCGCCGTGCCGATGTCGATATCGCCGTGCCTTATGCATCGGATCTGGCTTCGGTCCGCGCCGCACTGGAACGCGCCATGAATGTCGAAGGCGCGATTCTTGAAGACGATAAGGGCCACAAATCGTTCGTTTACCTGCTCAGCGTTACCCCCGGCGGCACGACCAATTATCAGGTGCGCGTATGGTGCAAGGGCGAGGATTATTGGGCAGTCCGTGAACGCGTGACCGCACAGTGCAAAATCGAAATCGATCGCAATGGTGTCACCATCAGTTCCAAAAATATCCGCCGTGCCGATGTCGATGTTTCGGTCGCATACGAAGCCGATCTCGATGCCACTCGCCGCGCCCTCGAAGAAGCCCTCAAAGTCGACGGTGTTCTTGGGGATCCGGCTCCTGCGGTTGTGCTCATCGACCTGGGCACCTCTGCGGTTCACTATCAGCTGCGTGCATGGTGCGAAGGCGACC
>CAMKRB010000381.1 GCA_946415045.1 uncultured Myxococcales bacterium | reverse complement strand
AAGCGTATCTTTCAGAGGCAGCAGCTGTTCCAGTGTAAGCCCCTTTTCCTTGATAACCGAATCGTATTTGCTCACCGTCCTATCATAAACTTCAGCGCTCTGTTTTTTACAATATTTCTCGACACCAGATACATCAACGTTATTGTTGTTATTGTTGTTATTGTTATTCTGATTTGAACCGTTGTTGCTGCCGCCGGAATTGCCGGAATCATTGTCATCAGAGCATCCCATAAGCAAAGCCATTGCGACAATAAAGCAGAAAGAAACGAGTTTTTTCATAAACCTCCTAGTAATCTTTAGATCAGGGTTAGAGATACGTGAGCCGTATGCGCAAAGCGCATAGGCGAACAAAGACGTGCCTGCAGCACGTCTTTAAAACAAAACGCGGCGTATGAAATAGCCGCGTTGGCGAGCCGTATGCGCCACGAGGCGCATAGGCGAGCAGAGACGTTCCGTGGAACGTCTCTCACATTATATAAGTAATGAATTACCGCCAGCCGTCGAGCGGGTTGGGATAAGCGGCGAGTTCTGCAGGCGTGCGATCGCGCATCGTGATGGCCTTGGCGATACATTTCTGTGCGCAGATCGTGCAGCCGACGCAGTTTTCGGGATGCGCGACGATTTTGTCGCCTTCCTGAATGAGGCCGAAATAGGAGCAGCGGGTGCAGTTGCCGCACTTGATGCAGAGATCTTCGTCGATTTGCGGGATGCGCTTGACGGGCGACAGATCCATGAAGTCGGTGAGGGAATCTTTGCCGCGGCCGATGAGTTCGGCGATGGAGTGGATGCCGCGTTCGGCCATGTTGTGGGAGAGGCCTGCGCAGAGGTGTTTAACGATATCGACGCCGTATTTCATGGCGATGGTGCAGAACTGGACATGGATCGCGCCGAGAGCCAGGAAATTGGCCGCATCTTTGTAGTTCATGGGGCCGCCGTTGCCGCTGACCGCGATGCCGCTGTTGCGGACGCTCCACAGCGAGTTGTTGGAAATCGCGGTGACGCCATGGCCCGACATACCGATGATAACGCCCTGATCCCATGCGTGTTCTTTGCCGTCGATGTGCTTGCGGAATGTGAACGAGGGGAAGGTGTTGGCGAGCGTGACGCCGGCTTTTTTGTTGGGATATTTGTCGAAGACGGCCTTGATGGCCTTGAGGATGACGGCGACGCTGGTGACGGCTGCGGTGAGTTTGAAGAGTTTCGGAATTTCGGGATCGGAAATTTCCATGACCCAGTCGATGATTTTGGCCGTGAGCGCGGCGTTCTGGGAGACGATGTCGCCTTCGGTGCCGTCGCCGCCCTGAGGGCAGCTAAGCGAATATTCGATGGCCATGCAGCCTGCGGCTTCGAGTTTCTTGGTGTTCGACTGCCAGCCGGCTTTATCGTGTTCGTCGTGTCCGGTGACGGGGCCGCCGGTCGATGCAGCGATCAGTCGATCGGGGAATTCTTCGCGCAGAATCTTGACTTCGTGAGCCACGCGGTTAATCGGATGCTCCGAAACATTGTCGCAGTTGGCGTAGGTTTCTTTGTCGAGCTGGAACATATAACCAGCGGGAATGTGGATGTCGAGGCCGTCGAATGCGGTCTTCATGAAGCCACCCGCCCAGCCGGCGCGCAGCGCACGGCGCATTTGCTCCAGACCGTCCGAAGGAGGTGCAGCCGAAAGCAGGAATGGATTGGGCAGCTTGCGGCCAAAGAAATCGGTTTCGAGTGAAACGGGTTCCCAATTGTAGCCGTCGACTTTAACGGTGCTCTTGGCAGGACGGACTTTTTCGGGAATGACGGCGTCTTTGCCACTGAGATAATCATCGATAACAGCAGCAATGTTTTTGCCGTTCGCAACGCCTTCGACTGCGGTCGAGGGGCCGCTCCAGCCGTCGCCTGCATAAAACACACCCTTGTGATCGATGGGCGCAACTTCGGCGCGGTTGCCAATGGCGATGATGACGTGATCGACATCGCGGCGCACCATGTCGGATCCTTCGAGCGCTGCCATATTGCGCAGGCTGAATTTATCGCCGTTCAAAACCATACGGACGGTCTTGAGACCCTTGATTTTGCCGCCTTCGACGATGATTTCCTTCACACTGGTGCGGCCCGTCAGCTCAATTCCCGCATCCTGGATGTGCTTTTTCTCATTTGGCGTGAGCGGAAGCTCGCTGAATTTCTCGAGCGTAATCATTTCGGCCGATTTCGCGCCAAGGCTCAGTGCTGTGAGTGCGCAGTCAACTGCAATGGCACCACCGCCTACGACGACCACACGGCCATCGAGTTTCGGTTTCGCTGCGAGATACGCATTGCCATAAATCGCTGCATCTTCGCCGGGAACATTGAGTTTATAGGGGCTGTAGATACCCGTTGTCACGAGCACGGCATCGTGCTTGTCGAGCAATTTGACAGGATCTTCAATCGCAGTCTTTGTCTGGACTTTTACACCGGTCGCCTCGATCATCCAGTCGATATCGCTCTTGAGCACCGACTTGGGAAGACGATCATCCGGAATCAGGTTGAGCGCGCCGCCAAGATTTTCGTGACGATCATAAATCACGACATCAAATCCACGTTGCGCCAAAACTGCTGCCGCGCCCAGACCGGCCGGACCACCGCCGATAATGCCCACAGATTTGCCGCGCGAAGCCGCTTTCTTCAGCTTCGGCATCACGCCCAGTTTCTTCGCCTTTTCGATCACATAGGCCTGCATCTTGGGAATTTCGATGGCCGCACCATCAAACGTCTTGTGGCTGCAATTGGCCTGGCAATAGGTGTTCGGGCAAATCAGACCGCACACGCCACCCAGTGGATTCGCCGTCAGAATTTCCGCCGCCGCTCTTGCAAAATCACTCTTCTCTCCCTGTTTCGCCGCCATGATGAAATCGGCCGGCGAGCAATTCACAGGACAGCCCTTCATACAGGGCTTGTTTTCGCAAAATTCACAGCTCGAAGCCTGACACGCAAACTGACCATCCGTCATGAAAATCTTGTCTAACATTATTACCTCATTTCAAAAATTTGGGGAATTGCACCCCAGTTGCAGGGGAGCCTATTTTATCAGTCAAAATTGATAAAAATGCAATCCCGGAATATCGTTATCCGTTGATTAATTTACGTTTTTTTGTAACACCAACAACCACATGTTTGCACACCAACCACATGTATGCGTTTATCTCATTTCTGTTTATATTTGTTGGCCGTCTATCGGCATGCGCCGATACGACGGCCCTCGCCGCTATCTATACAACGTGCCGGTGGCCCGTTTGTATAGATACGCGGCTCGATGTATTTCCCGGGGTTGCGCTGCGCTCACCCCGGGCTGTGATATTGCACGCCTTCAGCGTGCTGGCGGTATGCGCCACTTCGTGGCGCGCCTGATTTATTCACAATTCACAATTCACTACTCACGATTCACACATAATTTTGCAATTACCGGATTGTCTTGTATCTATAACATGGGATGCCCTGTGTTGGGGCAAGTGTGGAGTGCGTGTGAAGACCCGATTTTTCAAAGCATTATCTGTTTTAGGCTGGATGGTGGCTGGCATGAATGCATCAGCGCAAAATGCCGCATCGGCGGAAACGCTATCGGACCAATATCGGATAGGCGTCGATATGCAAACCGGGAAACTGAGTGTTCATGCGCACCTGATCCAATTATCACCGTCGGAGATTTGCTG
>CAMKRB010000380.1 GCA_946415045.1 uncultured Myxococcales bacterium | reverse complement strand
GTCCGGTGGTCTTTATTTGCATGCCGTGTGTGCATGTATTTCGCCAACAGAGAGGAGTGAGGTATGGCGCGTTGTGATTTTCGCCTGATAGTCGGGCTTGTCGCTGTGATGTCGATGGCTGCGTGTAATGAATCAAAGGATAAGGCTGCAGATAATCCTGCTCAGAAGGGGGAGATTTGCGGTGTAAACAAAGCATGTGCCGAAGGCCTTGAGTGCAGCAAGGATTATGTTTGTGTGGAAAAATCGACGGTGACTCCCGGAACAGTTGGACTGGGCGAAAACTGTGATTCGGCGCATCGCTGCAGCGAGGGCCTGCTTTGCGGAAATGAAGGCAAATGCATCAATGCGGGCGGCACCGAGATCGTTGGTGAGGGGGCGACCTGTGACAACACGCATATTTGCGATAACGGTCTGACCTGCAACAGCGCGCATGTCTGCGAGAAGATTCAGAGTTCGGTGACGGTAGGCGAAGGCGAACAATGCGATTTGACGCATGTATGCGCGAAGGGGTTGTTGTGCAACAACAGCAATATTTGCGAGAAACCGTCGACCGTCGTCACTGTGGGCGAGAATGAATCATGTGACAATGTATCCACCGTTTGCAAGATGGGGTTATTCTGCAATGCTTCATCGAAATGCGAAAAGCCGTCGTCCATCGTGACTGTTGGGGAAGGCGAGACGTGTGATGTTGGACACGTATGCGGCGAGGATTTGCGGTGCGTCGGCGGTAAGTGTCAATCGCTTACGCTGGTCGATATCGGCGGCACCTGCGACAGCGAATCGCATTTCTGCAAAAACGGCCTGTATTGCAATATCGATGCACAGTGCATCAAACCGATTTCCCAGGTGATCGTTGGCGAAAACGAAAGCTGCGACGGCGCTACCCGTATTTGCGATACATCCAAGGATTTGGCGTGCCTCAGCCATGTCTGTGTGGTGCCGACCGAAGAAATCAAGATCGATTGCAAAAACGGTTTGCAGGTCGACAAATCCTGTGTGTGCTCGGCCGGCTATGTGGTGGATAACGACGGCATTTGTACGCTTTGTGCCGAGAATTATGAACTCAAAGAAGGCAAGTGCACGCTCATCGTCGTCGAACCGGAAGTGTGTGATGCAGTATTTTACTATACAAACGAATGGACGCATACGCAGTCGGGCGGTGCTTCCAATTTCGACGTCTATCTCGTTGGTTCATTCAATGAATGGAAGGCAGCAGACGACGATTACAAGATGACGTATCTTGGCAACGGTACGCATGGTATCCGTCTCAAAGTGAAGAAAGGCGATAAGCTGGCTTATAAATTCTATGTGAATGGCTGGGCTGATGATTCGTGGAAATCGGATCCGACCAATGGCAATTATGATGAAGACGGCAATAATGTCGCCGATATCAATGCATGTGGTCTCACATTTGGCAATGCCAACAGCATGTCGATCGATCATCCCTATGTCGAAGGCCAGGATCCCGTCGTCGTCGATCCGGGTCCTGTCGTTGTGGATCCCGATCCGTCGTGCACGACCACGTTCACATTTATCAACAAATTCACCTCGATCGCTTCGGGTGGCGAACAGGATTGGGACGTGTATCTCATCGGCGATATGAACGAGTGGAAGGCCGCCGATCCCAACTACAAAATGACATCCGACGGCAACGGTAAGCATACGATTTCGCTGGCTCTCCCGCAGGGCACATCGTTCAAATACAAATTCTACATCAATGGCTGGGGTGAAAATAGCTATCATGCCGACGTCAATAAGTGCGTCGACGGTGACTGTAACAATCAGGCGAATATCACGACCTGCGGCCAGAGCTATGTTCTGGACGAGACAAGTGGTGTGGTTGATCCCGGTCCGGTTGTGGTCGATGGTAAAATCAGCCTCGTTTCGACCTCGGTCAGCGACAAAAATATCACGATCAAGGTGGCACTTGCCGAAGGCGCATCGATCACCGAGGTCGTCGGCGGCAGCGGCAGCGCATCTTTCAATGGCGATACGATCACCGATACCGTCACCGAAAACAATAAGTACATCTACATCGTAAAGACGGCCGATTCCGAACTCTATGTGCCTGTTTGGGTCGAAGACGTCAAATTCGACTGGCACGATGCTTTGCTGTATTTCGCGTTCACCGATCGATTCGTCAACGGTGACCCAAGCAACGACGGCAAATCCGGAACCTCGCACAGCGAATCCGACTGGTACGGCGGAGATTTCAAAGGCCTCAAATCCAAAGTCGATGACGATTACTTCACCAAACTTGGCGTCAACACGCTCTGGATTTCGTCTGTGAGCATGAATACGCAGGATGTGAGCTGGGGTACGGGGGCAGACAGGATGCACAGCTATTCGGCTTATCATTCCTACTGGCCGGTGGCGACATTCATGTACGAAGATACGATGAGCGATTTCAACGGTGCCACAACCATGGGCAAGGCAATTACGGCAATCGAGCCGCACTTCGGTACCCTTGAAGATCTCAAAGACCTCGTCGACGCCTGCCATAAAAAAGGCATGCGCGTGCTGGTCGATTTTGCAGCCAATCACGTACATAAACACAGCCCGATGGTCGCGAAACATCCCGATTGGATCAACGATTCCGGTTCACCGCGTCTTTGCGATGACAACGGCAACTGGGACAATTACTCCGAAAAATGCTGGTTCTCTGGTGATCTCCCCGATATCAACTATGAGAATCCAGCTGCCCGCGAAGCCATGGTCAAACACGCGATCTGGCTCATCAAGCAGACCAATATCGATGGTTTCCGCGTCGATGCCGTCAAACACATGAATATTCAGTTCGTCAAGGATCTGCGTTACGCGGTCGATCAGCTGTTCAAAAATACCGGCATCATGTTCTACATGGTCGGCGAAACATTCACCGGTGATGTGGGCCTGCTCAACAAATATATCGGCGATGATTTGCTCCATGCACAGTTCGATTTCCCGCTCTACTACAAAGTCCAGAATGTCGTCAGAGGCAATGGATTCTACGATTTGTCGCACAATTACAATGCGCACTTCAATTCCGATTTGATGGGCACATTCATGGGCAATCACGACGTGGCACGTGCACTTTCAGTCGCCGCCAAACAGAACGAAGGAAAATGGGGCCACAACGAGGATGTCTCCGACTGGGTGCCCTATTTCAACGTCAAAGCTGCATGGACCATTCTGCTCACTCGCCCGGGCGTGCCTTTGATTTACTACGGAGACGAAGCCGGTATGGTTGGATCCAACGATCCCGACAACCGCCGCATGATGATCTTCGACAACGATCTCAACGAACAGCAAAAGAGCATGCTCGATTATGTCCAGCGTCTTGGCCAGATCCGCAAGGCACATCCCGCGCTGCGCTATGGTACGCGTCAGGATTTGCAGGCCGATAACGAGAACTGGTGCTACCTCATGACGAGCGGTTCCGACAAGATCCTGGTCGCCATCGCGACGACCAATGGCAGCGGCTGCAACCTCGGTGCTTCATACAAACTCAAGCCCCTGCTCTCCGACGATGCCGTTGAGACGACTTCCTACATCAATCTGTCGGATAAGCGACTCAACGTTTACGAGGTATTGCCTTAATTGTTTTGTATCGAATGCGCTTTTTCGCTTCGCGAAATACGCGCATTCAGCCGGGCTATCGGCAGAAAAGGCGCGCAAACCGCGCCTTTTCTATT
>CAMKRB010000379.1 GCA_946415045.1 uncultured Myxococcales bacterium | reverse complement strand
AGGAACAGGTCGAGGGTCTCGAGAAGCTGCGTGCTAACCGTGACGAGGCTAAGGTAAAGGCCGACCTCGGCAATCGGGAAATTGCGCTGTTCGAGCTTTTTCTTGATGATCTGAACCTGCGGTTCGCCAATGGCACCGGCACCGTTCACGAGGGTGATGCGAACATATCCCGTGATGAGCTTGAAGTTTGGATTGCTGCGGATATATTCGAAATCCGAATCAGACCGGGCTTTGACCAGACGCTGCTCGGCTTCGGGATCGTCGTAAGTGTACAGCTCTTCGAGTTCACGAATGGCCCCGCTTTCATCGCCGCTGATTGCCAGTGCGCATGCCAAATCATAACGCGCGCCAATGTGATAGGGATTCTGGCGCAGCGCCTCGCGATACAGACTGATGGCTTTGCCAGTGTTATTCTTTTTGCGTTCAGCCATTGCCTTTTTATACGATGCATTTGCGGCGGCGGCATCGCGGTCCGAAACCTCACCCAAAGGTATTTTGCCTTTGCGGCTCAGATACGGGTTGTTCGAAGCAAGCGCAGTGCCTGCAACCGAAAGCTCTGAAATACCGGTATTGCTGCATTCCAGTTTATCGGGGATTTCTTCGCGAACCTCGCCATTGCTGCCAAGCGGATGGCGCGGAATGCAGATACGCGACAATGCGGCGTCGGCGATGCCACGATCATAAGGATCCGTCGCCTGATAGCTCACGCGGCTAAAAGCCACAGCGTACATCGACCGCTCGGTGAGCGGGATATCATCGACATAACGATACATCTCCCACAGCTTTGTGCAGCGGGTGATTTCGTTCATATCATGGGCATAGGGCGTTTTGAGTACGGTTTCACAGTTGCCCTTCTTATTTGCCCAGTAATCCATCGTCGAATTCTTTGGCGTATCGTCCGATGCGCAGGCAATGACAAATAATGCTGATATTGCGAGCAGTGCAGATATGATCAAATGCTGTCTCATCTCTAACCTCCTTTGGCCTGGTTGGAGTTCCGGGACTCTTGCGCGCCCCGCATATCATCACGGCTATTATATCTGACCGGATGGCGTTGTGCAAGCCGTTTGATGAAAAACACTGAGTCTGCTTTGTGGTGTATGTGGGTGCCCTGCTATCGGCTGGTGCCGATACGCAGGGCTGCCGTGCCTATGGCCGCTGGCCATACGGCCCGGCTGTTGCATTCTCCCGATGATTCGCCTGGATTTGCAGATGTATCGCTATTCCATATATCGGCTGCATGTGACGAAATTATTCTTGTCACTGCCCCAGATTTGCAGCGCTCGCTCGTTGCACGAATAGTGCATCAGCGAGCTTTCTGAATGGATATCGTCTATCGTCCGATCAAAGTTGATATCGCCGGATAGTGATCCAGAATAGACGTTGTCGTATTCTACGGTCTCAATCGTACCGTTGTTCAAAAATCGCGTGCGAGTGCCCAGGATGATGGGGGCATAACTGTTCTTCTCCCGCACGCGGTCCCGGATTTCCTGCGTTTTATACTTTTCGTTGTAGTAAAAAATATATTCAATCTGGCGCACATCCCCATAATTCGACGTGTTCGGGCACAGCCATTTGCCAATAATACAATCCAGCGCCTGATTATTTTTAATTATCTCCTGCTGTACTTCGTCGATGCTCATGCGTTTGATGGGCTGCACGGGATAAGAGCGTGCCGGAGGCTCGGGCGTGAGCGTCGCCTGATAGACGACGTAATAGACAATGCCAAAGAACACAAAAGTCGCCAGAATCGCGACGATCACGGCCCACGGCGAGACGTCGTTTCGGAACTCGCCAGCCCTGATTCTGTTCCATAGCGAAAGTTTGTAGTTCTCCGCATAGAAAGAGGAAAAACGCTCCTTCAGAATCTGTAAATCCGACAGACGCGCGTCAACCTTGGGATTGAGCATGGCACGAAGCGTATAGACCACAGCTTTGGGCACATCTTTCATGATGGGTTCGATTCGCAATCGCAAATCCTCACCCACCTCCATTTCTTCCGGCTTTACGCCGGTGAGCAGATAGACCAGAATCGCGCCAAGCGCATACGTGTCGCATGCAGGACTGGATTTGCCCATATACTGTTCGGGGGGCATGTAGCCATAGGTGCCCGCGACGGTTGAACCATTTTCCTGCTTTTGCGGATTGGCGACAGCACCAAAATCGATCACATAGGGCATCACGCGGCCGTTTCCCATGTCCCGCATGATGATATTGCCCGGCTTGAGATCCCGGTGAATCACGGGGGGCGAGTGGCGGTGAAGCGCCATCAGAATACCGATCATCTGGAGGGCAAAGTGATAGATGTCGCGCCGGGTCATTTTGCCGGATTTGTGGTATTCTTCGAGCGTGCAGCCGGGGATGTATTCCTGCACCAGATATTGCGATTTGACGGTTTTGTCTTTTGGGTCGGGGCCTTCGTAAAACCTGGCAACACCGTTGATCGACAGGGATGCCAGAACGTTGGCTTCGCGCAAAAACATGTCGTAGTCTTTGAACGATTCGATGGATTCAATGGAGAGTTCCTTGATGGCGACCTGCGCGCCGTCGGCGATGCGCTCGGCCAGATAGACGCTTCCCTGCGATCCCTGGCCGATTTTTCTGATAAATCGATAGCGGTCGGCGAGCTGTGGCGGAGTGGGGACGGATTCATCGGAGGTTTCGGTTTGTGAAACCTCTGGTTGGGGTGCTTCTGTTTGGGGAAGCGCCTGAGGTTCGGGGGTGGTCAAATCTGAGTCTGATTGTGGTTGTGCAGTCATTTTTTATCCGGGGCAATGTTTGGGTGACGTATTTGCTGGGGGTTTGGGGAATTCGAAGCGGATTAGATGATGATGTGTGAGACGTTATTGGCACGTATAGTTCTCGGTGAGAGGGGAGTGTTTGCAGGTTTTTCCGCTGACGCAGGTATCATCTATACATTTTTGGCTGCAGGTTTCTTCGCTCCATATGCCAATTCCATATCCAGACCAACCGGTTCCCTTCTTAAGACACTTTAACCAGTGAGAGTACACATAGTCAATGTATTATCCTCTCCTCCATAATTGCTTTCACATTTACACTTATTAGCAGATTCATCATCCGCTATGCGGTGCAAATATTCAAGATAAGCTTTTTCCTGACAACCAAAACCAGGACAAGTGATCTGTGTCGATGTGCATTCTGCAATTACACAACTTCCATTAACGCAAACAGTGCCGCCAGTGCACGATGTACCTTTTTGCGAAGTGCTTGCAGCTCCTGTCGCATTACCAGTAGCATTGCAATAGGTGTTATTCGATTTTGGATCAATACAAAGAATAGTGTTTGCGGTGATTCCTGTGCCGACGTTCACATAACCACTGGCACATGTATATTGGCAGTCTCCGTTTTTACAAGCACTGGAAGTAGCATTATGAATTGCGTGATCCGAGCATTTATAGTTGCATGCGCCACAATGATTGGCATCCGTGCTGTTGATATTCTGGCAGGTATTTTGTCCATTCACAACGCAGAGATTCGGTTTGGATGAATCTGTACATGAATTGGTTTTGCAAGAACCATTTACGCAAACTGTTCCGCCCGTGCAAGATGTACCTTTTTGCGAAGTGTTTGTGGCTCCGGAAGCATTGCCTGTAGCATTACAATAGGTGTTATTCGTTTTGGGATCGATGCAGAGAATGGTGTTTGCTGTGATTCCTGTA
>CAMKRB010000378.1 GCA_946415045.1 uncultured Myxococcales bacterium | reverse complement strand
GAGCTTCGGGCATGATTAAAAAACGCAAATCCCACCCGGTTCCAAACAAATTGGCTTCGACAAATTCTGCTTCTCCGGTGAGAATCAAATCCTTGGCGTTGAGCTGCAAACCAAGGGCGAAATCGATCCAACGGCGCTCACCTTCTTCAAGATTGATGACCATCGAAACCGGATGTTCGGAAGTCGAGGTGGAATCACTGTCTTCTGTGCTGGCCGTGAGTCCGTCGTCGATACCAATCACATTCAGGGAAGCAGATTTATAGATGGCTCGCCGGCGAAGCAAACTGCGGGCATCAATGACGCGGTTGTAATCAAATGTATCGCCGCGAGGGAGTTTTACATCCTGCCGCACGACCCAGTCATGCGTCACGACATTGCCGTGCGTAAATGTATCGCCAAAACTGAATTTTGGCCCCAGTGTGATGTTGTATTCGACATCAACCTCGGTACCGGTGATGCCGTTGGTCGGTTTGCATTCCGGTTCTCCCTCGATGCCATATTCGGTATCAAAATGGCGCATGCACTTTTCGACAGTCCCATTGCGGCTCTCATAAAGCGCACAGGTCGATTCGGGATTATCGGGAAAGCAGGATGCCTGGAACTCTGCGATATCGCATGTATCCTCGCTCGAAACATTCCCGTCGGAATCGTAGGAAGTGCATCGCACCTGATCGGCAATCGTGGCATGACCGCGGGCGCGCAGCTGCTTGGTAATCGCAGCTCTTTCTGTACGGAATGCATTGTCGCTGAAAATGTCAGTCTCTGGCTTATCTATTTTGACTTCGAATGCATCGTAAGTCTCACGGTCGGTATATCGAATCTGGCGATGCGAGAGGCGGGACGGCTCACCCTCGCGCACGACAAAAGTCAGCCTGAAACGACCGCCCTGCTCGATGGGTTCAAGCGTCCAGCTGGGCACATCGGCATTCAGATAGCCGCGATCGCGGTAGGCATCGACGATGGTAGCAGCATCATCAGCTATCATCGAACGCTGCGGGTATGCGCCCGAACCAAACGTCGAATAGGCTTTGCTGCTTATCATCCCCAGCAATTCGTCCTTCGAGAATACAGACGCCCCATCAAAAGAAATCTCGCCGATTTCGATGCGATCGCCTTCCTCAATATGAAATACGATGAGATTCCCCTTGTCGGATGCGCCACGGATCATTTCGCCGTTTACTTTGGCCCAGTAATAGCCCGCCGAAACATACGTCTGCTGCAGCGAATTTGCAGATGCATTCACTTCACCGCGATCGACAAATCCCGAACGTGCAAAAGTAAGGGAATCCATCAATTCTCTGGCAGCCAGTGCATGATTGCCTTCAAACTGAATATCCCAGTGTGCGGCTTCTTTGATGTCCAGAAACACATCGACGGTTTTCTTTTTGGGAACACGGCGCGATACATAGTCGATGCGTGTTTGATAATAACCTTCGCTGCGATAGCCTGTCACAAGGGCTTCAACTGCATCCTCTATGGCAGCTTTGGTGATGCCGCCAAAAAAACTGAATTGCGAACGAAACGACGATTCAAGCGCAGAATACTTCTTGAGATTGTGCCCGCGAATATAAATCTTGCCGAGCACATATTTGTCTGAATCTGTGACATTGACATGCAAATCCACAAGATTGGGCTCGATTTCAACAGGCCAGATGTCGACTTTCGCATCGAAATACCCCTCTTTTGTGTAATACCGGGTCAGGCTTTTTACCTGGTCATCAATGGCGATTTCGATGAGTTTTTCCTTTGGGATATCATCCACATCCATGCCGCGCAGCAACGCCGTTCTTGGATACAGTGCACCACCCGGGCGCAGAATCATGTGTTTTTTGAGTTCGGATTTATACAGCTCACCGCTTTTTTCGATCACCAGCTTGCGGACGATGGTGTGCGGCACCGTGTCGAACTGGACGATGACGCGATTTCCCTGGTGCGTCACGGTCTGATGAATGTTCGAGAAATACCCGGTTTTGCGCAGTCTCTCGATGGACAGCGCCAGTTCACGCGCATTTGTGAGGTGCCCCAGCTGCAGCCCCGATGCGCGCAGCAATGCCGCAACATGCTCAGGTTCTGCACAATAGGGCGTATCCGGACAGTTCAGAATCAAATCGGCAATGCGGTAGGATGCACCTTCGGGCATCGCAGCAATTCTGGCGATCACATCTTCGTTGGCCAGCCCGGTTCCTGCATTTGCCGGCGACTGTGCTTCCGCAGAACTGTCTTTGTTTGGATCTGCAACATCCTGATCGGGCGCATCATCGTTCTGTGCAACGCGGTCCGACTCCGTGCGCTCGCCGCCAATCGTTCCCCTTTGCAGCATATTGGCTTCATCGCGAAACGCGAAATCGAAATAGGCATCCCCCGACAAATTCCCGATTTCATCGGGATCTTCGGCAAGCACCTGCAATGGACATGCAATCACCATCAGCGCCACAAACAGCGCGCCAATGATTTGCATGGCAAATTGTCGGTATGTCGTAAAAATCATCATGAATTCCGGTAAGTCAATTGCCCCCAAAATGCCAGAATATCACAGATTTGTTCACCCGCATATCCAGAAATCGCGGACATACGGTCGTACAAAGCAATTCACACGCGATGTTGGATACGCAGCCGCAATCACAAGACGCAGGCGAGCCGTATGCGCCGCTGGCGCATAGGCGAGCCAGGCAGGCCGTATGCGCCGTTGGCGCATAGGCCGCCCCAAACAAATCATCCCCCAATCGCTGTCACCGTGTTATACTGCGCATCGACAAGAAAGTGCGACGATGCAGCTTTAACAGTCGGACGGATAAACGCGCTTGTCCGAAATCGGCCAGAATGGCTATCCGGATAAAAGCCTGTATCCATCCATATTTTTCCGTTCTTTTGTAAAGACGCTTACGAAACGTCCTATGGTTTGCCTATGTCTATGAAATCCACCACCATCCTCTCGCTTTCGCTATCGGCACTGATGTGTCTGAGCTGTTCAAAAAAACCGGAAGCTCCTGCGCCGCAAAAAAGACGCTTACGACCAGGCATTTTTGGATTTGGAATTTGGCAAATGCGGGCGCAATACGGCATTGGAATTCAAGCAAACCTGTGCGGGTGAAACGTGCAAATACATAAGCGGTTACGAATGCGATATTCGTAAAAAGTGCGACACCATGCCTGTGCCCCGGGATGCGCGTAAAAACTACAGCTGTGATTTCACAAGGGATCCGGCGGGTCCGATTCGATGCTACAGCTGGCTGGATTATGACTGGGCGCCTGTGGGGCTCCGGTGCAATGCCGACACGGGCTGTACCTGCAATCAGGAAACCTGTGCCAAAGGCCAGATCTGCGTCGACGGCGTCTGTCACTACGATACGATTTATGCACAGAACCACTGTCAGAATGTCTATCCCCATCTGGCGCAGGATGAACCGGCATTTAGCCTCGAGGATGAAGGCGGCGGCCCGCGTCCCGAGTGGGATATCATTGGCGAGGATGCAGCACCGGGGTTAGGAACAGTCCACGTGTTTTCGCCATCGGATGAGGAATTTGCCAAATACGGTGACATGGCCAATGAAGTGGATCCAGATGTGGACTACTGGGCAAGCGTCTACGAAATCCACGAAAAAGTACTCTATTGGGATCAGTATTCAGAGAAAGTTGAGAATGATCTCGTGACGTTCAATGGCACGTGTCTGTGCGGTTAT
>CAMKRB010000377.1 GCA_946415045.1 uncultured Myxococcales bacterium | reverse complement strand
TTCGCGTTTGTTTCGTAGTTCAGGTTGCCAAACAATCCACCCACATACTGATTTCCGGTCACGACCGAGAGCTGATTATCGATATCTTCAATGTCGGCCTTGAAAGCGATCACCAGTTTTCCAATCATGCCGCCGACATTGACCGTCCCCATGACATTTGTCTTTCGCAGCTGGATTTCACGGAGATCAATCCAGTTCACATCCGCATTTCCTGCAAGCGCAGCGACCTGTGCAGCTTTTGGAGCGTTGATGTTGAGGTTTTCAATAATAATTTTGTTAAACCTGGTCAGACTGATGTTATCCTCAGCCTTTTTCTTTTCGAGATATTCAGCCTGAACATTGCCGACCAGACCACCGACGTTTTCAATTGCCTCGGTTTCGAGTGTTCCCGAAATGATACGGATATCGCGGAATTCGGACGAATCTGCGTTATCTGCCAGAATGGCGTGTGCCCCGCTGCTTTTGACATCAAGATCAAGGTTAAGATTGATAATTCTGGAAGCGATAATCCGGCTGAAGAGCGGTCCGGTCAGATAGCATCGCACATCTGCAAGGTTTTCGGTTGCTTCGTCATACATCCGCCGCGAATAGCTGATGGTATGATACTTTCCATTCAGCTCGACCTGTTTGAGCTCATTCAGGTTGATCACTCTTTTGCATTCGAGCACACCGGCTTCGGGAATGAAGGGACTTGTATCGTCTTTATCGGCGATATCATTCAGGTTGATATTGTCTTCGAGAAAGATTTTAAACGTTCTGGCAAACTGCCGTTTATCCTTGCAGGTGATGGAATCGCCGGTTTTGCACCCATCCGTGCATTCATAGGCCATATAGACATCTTTGAGGCACAGATAGTAATCGGCATTCGCATTCATATCTTTGTAGCATCGTCTTTCGCTGGCAGATGGACATTTCAGCTTGTCGCTGTAGTATTGTTCGAGTTTTTGCTTAAGGTTAAGCAAATCTGCCGCATGATAGACATGGAACTCAAGTTTTTCTCTATCAAAGATGCCGCATGAGACATCATCGGCGACGGCACCATCGGCGAGCACACCACTTCTGTCGCTTCTTGTAGGGCATTCGTCGATGGAATCATCCACGCCATCGCGATCGGTATCTTCAACCGCACATCCCCCCTGCAGGCTGCCGTCCTCGCCCCAAACCGATCTGTCCGATTTGGTCTTGTTGTTTGGACATGCATCGAGGCAATTGATGACGCCGTCGTAATCATCGTCCTTTCGATCGCCGTTTTCGTAACAGTGCGTACTTACACAAATTTTCAAAGCGTCGTTGGCAATACCATAATGCGCTTCGTCACAATTCAGACCGAACTTATTGCAGTCGTCGCGGACTTCGGCGAGCGAGAGCAGTTTATAGCCAGCATCACAATTATCGATTTCACAGGTATCGATATTACATTTGTAGTGACTGATGGTGGCGAGTTCGGAATTGGCATAGAAAGCCGTTCCCCATTGCGCGCAATTGAGTCCGTCTCTGCCGCAGCTGTCGGCAACATGAGAAACGGGAACACATTTGCCGTTTCCATCAATCATGTGCTCTCCGTCGCATGGATCGTCCAGTCCACAACCGGCAATCGTGCAACACCCCAAAAACCAACACATCCAATGCTGCTTCATGTTCATCATACTCCTGCGATACTACGACCCAACGACGCATGACGATTATAGCAGAACAACGGAGAGCGAGAAATAAATATATCCCCAAAAGTCTGGCGCGTATGGCACAGCCAAAGCGATCATGCGCGGGTGTTTTTGGATCACAGAGTGATCTTCTCGGGAAACGCCTTTTTTCGCATAATTCCCCACATTTTGTCGATGTAGGCCAGCGTGTAGAAGTTCTCATAGTAATGGTAATAGAACGCGCCTTTCAGCGTCATCTCAAGGATTCCATCATGTTCCTTGATGAATCCGAGAAGCCGCGCCAGCCAGAGTTCAAAACCATACATCTTTGACAAGGGAACACCGAAGAATTTCTCAAACGCCCTGGGATCGACTTTGGTGCTGTATGCCGTCCAGAAAAGATAATAGATCATCCGCTGACGTGGTGTGAAACGAATGGTGAGCGATGTCGGAAGCGTCTGGCTGTTGATCCGATCGCAATACGCCTGAACAGAGAACGTATTGATCTTGAACTGATCCTTCAAAAGGGTGGTTGCTGAACAGCCGAATCCGAGAAAGTTATCTCTTGTCATGGAGGAATACCGGGCGTCCTGCTCACTGGAAAAAGTCCAGATCGAACTCCTGACATACCCTTTTTCTTTGCAGTACAGCGTGATGCGATCCAGCAGTTCCCGTTTTTGCTTTTTCGGCATTGCTTTTACGGTGCTGTTTGTAAAGGTAAAATCGATAAACGGATAAATGGCAACATGGTTTGCACCGATGCGGAAAGCATCATCAATATCCGCTTTCAGGTCCTCGTATGTCTGGTCCGGGAGAGCAAAGATAAAGTCCATGGAAACGGTTTCAAATGAAACAGCGGAAAGGCTTTGCTGAAGCGCCTCCATATCGACTGGGTTCCGTCCAAGAATACTCTGATACTTGGATCGAAATGACTGAATACCGATGCTGATTTTTGAAACTCCGGCGTCCTTGAGCTTCTGGAGAACAGAGGGGACCACATTGTCAGGATGCAGTTCCACACCAATGCCTTCCGTGATATCAAAATGCTGGCGAAGCGCGGAAATAATATCGCTCATCCGATCCGCAGCCAGCGCAGGCGTACCGCCACCAAAATACAGACTCGTGGCTTTTTTCTTCCCTTCATGCTGGTTTCCGACCATGTGGATTTCACGGATCAAAGCATCAATATACTGGTCGCATTCTTCTTGTTTATAGACCTCTTTGCAATATGGACAGAAATTGCATAAGCGCCTGCAAAACGGAATGTGCACATACACCCCCAGGCTCTCACAGTCCGAAAAGGGCAATTTTTCATCATATTCGCTTTTAAAAACAAACGGCCTGGTGGAACGCGTAAGCCACATTCTGGTCAAATCTGTAATAAGGTTCATTATAGATTCCTATACGTATTTCAGATAAGTCCTCAGCATTTCAAGAATCACCCTGATATTGCCACGGAATAACAGTGTATATTCAGCGACGAAGAAATAGCCGCATTCGCTGCAGAGGCCCGGGACATCTATGCAGCGACCGCACGTTGAGATCTTTCCGTTTTCGATGACAACACACTGATGGCAAGGCGTCGGAAAACTATTATTGATCAGGTAGGGAAAAGCGCTCTTCAGGTTGAATACCGGCACATTTTCCTTCATCATCTGCGCAATGGTTTCGCAGCACTTTGCTTTTTCTTCCTTGGAAAGTGCCAGTTCACGTGTGTCCGGATAGGGCGTGTGGAAATTGAAAGAAACCGCTCTCACATTCTTTGTATCCCGCGCTGTGATGCAGACATCGCGGACAGAATCCTTATTGATCTGGTTAATCGCCATATACAGGCAGATGTTGTCTGATGTCGCGTTCTGGATATTCCGCATGATGGTATCATAGGTGTCTCCGCGTATCGCGTTATGATGTTCCCTGTCACCATCCAGGCTCAGCAAAATCAAATCTGCCTCGGGAAGATCGATTGGAAATGTTCCATTGGTAACGACGTTGACGATAAGAAATCCCATTTCCTTCGCCTCAATCACAAGCTGCCGCAGGTTTTTATCAC
>CAMKRB010000376.1 GCA_946415045.1 uncultured Myxococcales bacterium | reverse complement strand
CGCGAGAGACGAAGCGGATTTGATATTGCGAACTGTGGGAAAAGGGGCGTTCGCGCACACAACGCCCCTTGCCGCCTGCGGCGCGTAGCCGCACAAAAGATGATACTTACGGCCGTAGGCCGTCCAGAAAGAAGATCTGCAGTCTGTAATTACTCTTTCTCAAAAACCAGAATGTATTCGACTTTTTTGATTCTTGTGGCGGGATCGAAGCGATCGACGGATGCGGAAGTGAGCAGCTTGAGCCCCGCGTGATTTGCGGCCTGAATCGTCGGATTGGCGACGCGCAGTCTCTTGCCGCCCTGCATGCCTTCGCCCACGACAACGGCCAGGTGACCGCCGGGCAACAGCGCACTGGCGCTCGCCGCGATCCATTTATCGGTATCTTTGAGCCACGATGCATAGGCGGCTTTGGCGTGCTTGAATGCATGGCGCGACCCGATTTCGCTCTCGGTTTTCATGTCGAGGCCAAACCAGGCCTGCCGCAGCTGCTGCAGCGCGAGGTAATCGTAGGTGCCGGGGTAGGGCGGCGATGTAATAATCGTATCGACCTTGTCGAAACCGGGACGACGTGCATCCGCGAGCGAAATCGTTGCCGGCGGCGTATTCGGCGGCACGAGCGTCTGCAATTCGGCCAGCTGCCTGACGTATTCTTCGCTTTTTTCCTTAAATGCGCGCATCACCGCACCATTTTTGCGCGGAATATACACGACTTTATTCGATGTGTCGGACGCGCGCAGGCTGTATTTCACGACCAGACTCGAAAAAACGGCCTGATACAGCGGTTTGAGCTCGGACTGCCGCTTGTCGATTTCGTTATACAGACACGCCAGCTCGTTAAAACAATTGGTTTTATACCAGTCTTTGTATTTCAGAATGGTGGGCGGCAGATGAACATTTGCGCCTTTGGCGAGCTTTTCGTCGGCCCGCGCACAGATGTCGGCCAGATCGGCCTGCAGCCGCTGGAGCTGTTCGGGGGAGAGCAGGGCGGTGCGCGCAGTGGTGACGAGCGTCGCGATGGGGTTGAGGTCCGATCCAAACACGGTTCTGCCGGCAATCAGCGCTTCGACGAGAATCGTGCCGCCGCCGCAAAATGGGTCGGCAAGCGTTTTACCGGGCAAAGCCTCGAGCAGCAGCCGTCCGGCTTCGGGATGCAGCCGGGCCGGATAGGCATGGAAATTCTGCGTCGCTCGCGTAAATTCGCCCCCGGAACGCAGCGCGGTGATGCATTTTTTGCCCAGCGTCATGTCGCCTTCGATATGGGCATGCCCCGCCGCAACCTGAGCACTGAAGCGCTTTTTCTGTTCACCCAGCCCAACGCTCTTGGGGAGTCCGGCGAGTTCTGATGGATTGTTGTTGTTCGGATTGGTGTGATTTGTCATGATCGCTCTGATAAATAAGGTTGTTTATGATTTTTCAGGGGGCAGCCGCCCCCTGCGGCGCTATCGGCGTTGCCGATACGCGCCTTCCCCCACTGCGGGGCTGCGCCCCGCAACGCCCCGGATATACCACTGTTTTTGCCAATTACCTATGAACGAATTCACTGTATTCTCGCACAACATGTCTCCTATGCAGGCTTTGGCGAAATGGGGAAGGGGCCCCATTTCGACCTTTGCGGGCATTGGCAGAATGTAAGCAGCGGAAGTATTGATAACGTAATGGGTTCCAAGGGGCATTGCCCCTTGGCGGGGTCTGGGGCAGAGCCTCAGAAAAAACTTATCTTGCGCCTCCAAGCTGGTAAGTGGCGACTTCACAGGCAATGGGGCCATTAAAGGTCTGTATGCGCTTTTCGGGGCGCATGTGCATGTTTTTCTTAAGCAATTCTGCGGTCGAGATGATGGTGAGTGAAGCATTTGGGAATGTGCGCAGATGCCTTCCAAGCTGATAGTAAAACTCGGGCAGTTCGAGATCGTTTACCGTGATGCGCTCGCCATAAGGCGGATTGGTCACGATCGCACCAGACGCCGGTTTTAGGCAAAGAATATCGCCTTTTTCGAAATGAATGAATTCGTCGACACCAGCGGTTTGGGCGTTATTCTGTGCGATTTCGAGTGCATTGGTATCGATATCACGTGCGCGGATTTCAAGCGAAATCCCTTTCCGCGCCTGTTTTGATTTCTCTTTTGCTGCCGATCGCATATCTCGCCATTGTGTTTGGAAATCGTCGAAAAATGGGAGTTTTTCGAAAGCAAAATGCCGCTGGATGCCGGGGGCCGATTGGATGGCTCTGAGTGCGGCTTCGATGGCGAAAGTGCCGGAACCGCACATCGGGTCGATAAACGGCGTTTGTGGATTCCAGCCGCTGGCGGCGATCATGGATGATGCAAGGGTTTCGCGGATAGGTGCCTGGATTTGGCGTCTGCGATAGCCGCGCATGTTGAGCGGATCACCCTGAAGTTCAAGAAATACGCGGGCTTTTCGCTGAATCACCTGCAGCGACAGCGAAATATCGGGGCGTTCGGTGTCTATCGAAGATCGCTGATGCCACACATCGCGCATGTGATCGACGATGCCGTCTTTCAGTTTGAGCGAAAGGAAAATGCTGTTTTTGAATTTCGCGTCGTTGACGTGAGCGTGGATGCAAAACGAGTGATTCGGCGTAAACCAGGGTTCGAGCGGGATTTTGCGTCCAAGATTGTAGACATCGTTTTCATTCAGGACGTGATCTTCGGCCAGCAAAACCTCGACTTTATTGGCGATGGCCGAGTGCAGACACAGCTTTAGCGCATGAATGAACGATGCTTTGCATGTGACGGCTCCGGAAGAAATTTCGGGTGCTGCGATACCCAGATGTTTGAGTTCGTCTGCGAGGAAGGATTCGAACCCCCGTGCGCATGTCACAACCAGAGACAGATTGTCGAGTGATGTCATAAAGAGCTCACCGGAATGCGCGCATGCGCGTTAAATCAGCATAAAAAAAGCAACCGTCCTTTGGGGCAGCTGCTTTTATTAAAAAGGTGGGGAATTGCTCGTTTTAAAGCACGAAGAAGATGACGATAAGACCGGCGACGACGATGACGAGCAAAACGATGAGTGTGAGCCAGAGCAGGAAATTGCCGTCACCAGCATCTTCGGGTTCGTAATAATCGACATAACCGGGGGCACCGGGAATGCTGGGAAGCCCGGAAACGCTCACTGCAGGCTGTTGCGGCTGCTGCGGCTGAGGTTCTGGGGTGTTCATGTTGCTGGACGCATACAGCTGCTCATTTTCGCCCGAATTGAGCGGCGGAAGGCCGGGAATATTGCCGTTGAGGAACAAAGATGCGTCGATCGCACAGGTTTTGTCGCTGTCCTGTTCAACGACGCCTTGTCCGGTAGTTAAAAACCGCTGGATATCATCGGCAAGTTCAGAGGCATTGCGCTGTCTGGTCTTGGGATCGGCGTGCAATGCCTTGGCAATCACAGTCCACAGCGGATAGGGAATGCTGGGTGGAGGCACGATATCGTCGTCGCGCTGCTGTGTTCTGGTGGCCAGGAATTTGAGCAAAGCCTTGGCAAATTCACTTTGAGGGGCTCCGGGAGGCGGGCTGAACACGAAGAGTTTTTTGCCGGCGAGCATTTCGTAGAAGATGAGACCGAGGCTGTAAACGTCGGTCCAGGTATCGGTCTGGGATTGCGATTCGTCGCTGAGCGAAGGATCTGAAAACTGCTCGGGAGCCATGTATTCCGGCGTGCCCGCGAGCACACCCTTGTCGAGATTCTCGGCAAAATCACGGCCCTGCAT
>CAMKRB010000375.1 GCA_946415045.1 uncultured Myxococcales bacterium | reverse complement strand
CATCAAGCGGTTTGCCGTTGTGCTCGAAAAAGATAATACGCACATGGCTGCACAATATTTTACGGCAGATTCCGAACTCAAACTCGGTCACCTCGATACGGCAGAAAAACTGTTTCTGGCGCTTTCGGAAAAAATGCCCGACTATAAGTACATTCGTCTAAAACTCGCTTATATCCGCATGCTGCGCGGAGAACAGAATGCCGCTGATGAAGTCCGTGAACTGATGAAATCGACGGATAATCCCGACGATTTGCATTTCGGGGCCGTGATGCTGCGCAAAAATGGTGCGGTGGATGAATCGATCGTGCTTCACACCAGGCTGTATGAGGACACGAACGACGGCAAATACGCCGTTTATCTGGCTCGCGAATATCTGGAATTGCAAAAGTATGACGAGGCCATTGCTCTGCTTAAAAATGTGGCAGGGAGCGATAAAAACAGTCCGCTGGTCACCGAGATGCTGAGCCTGACGCTGCTCAATCAGGGAATCGATGCGATGATGACGGGCGATTTCGACAAGGCTCGCGAGTTGTTCGAACAATCCCGCTCTCTGGGGATTCATCAGGTTCCCGTCTATTGCAGCCTTTCTCAGCTGGCTTTGCTCGAAGGGGATTCCGACAAGGCTTTTGAGTACTTTCAGGAAGCCGAAAAACTCTCCCCGAGCGATGCGAATGTCACAAAACTCGCGGCACAGTTCGATATCATGGATGGCGAATATGCCTATGCCGTGCGACGGCTTACGGAACTCTCCAGCCGCCGCAACGACAATGAGCTTGGGGGGGGCGGATGGTATCTCATGGCTGTGGCTCAATCCCATACCGGCGACTGGCACGCTGCCGGTAAATCGTTGGATGAGGCCGAAAAATGTGGCGTAATTGACGCTCAGGCTGCGGTCGTCGTCGCTCTCGAACTCGCCATGCAGGCCTATGAACAGGGAAATATGGACGAGCTCAATGCGCAGCTCGAAAAAGTCGGTATGTATCAGGAAGTCCTCGACGATGTTGACAGAGTCAGATACCTCTATTTGTCGGCGATTTCTCACATCAAGGCCCGTAAATTTACGTTGGCCAGATCTGAACTCGAAAACGTCAAAAGTGGATTCGATGCGTTGCCTGCTTCGGCGCGATCATCTGTCATTGAAAACGGAAAACTCGATCTCTCCTACGAAATTGCATACGTGAACTACGAAGCCGGAAACTATGATGCCGCGCTCAATGCCATTTCCAAAAAATCCGGGGACAATGAATTCCGCACACTCGAAGCTGCAATCCGAAGAAAACTGGCGATGCAGGCTATGCGATCCCGAAAAATGGATACCGCCATCGATCACTATAATCGTCTGAACACCATTTCAAATCTTTCGCCCGCTGATCAGTACAATCTGACCATCGCAAAACTCGAAGCCAACAAGCTCAAATCGGATGACGGCATTCTCGAAAAAATGGCGAGACAAAACAATGCTGAAGCGGTGCTGAACTACGCAATCTATCTCGATAATCTAGGCGATGGTGCCAAAGCCATGCAGTATTATCAGAAATACGTCAATATGAGTGGCGCTAAGAAAGCAGCCGAAGTCAATAGCATGCTATCGACCAAACAGCGCGTTTGGGGCGATAATGCTGCGCAATAGGGAGGCCATGATGATTCGCATTCCAACATTGATGATGAGCTTGCTGCTGCTTTGTGTGCCGACGGCAGCCATGGCGCAGCATGTGGTCGCACTGTTTACCCCGGGGTTGGATTTCTCTGATGGTGCAAAGCGCAATGAGTTTGTCAACAAAGTCGCCAAAAGCCTGAGCGAGAAAACCGGTATGGCGTGGGAAGGACAGGCTTTTGCACGTGCATCGGACTTTGAATCGGCGCGTTCTTCCATCTCTCTGGCTATCCTCGATGCCGACTATTTTTCGACAAAAGCCGGCAATCTCAAGCCCGTCGCTATGCTGTCGGCCAATGGTCAGACCCGGCGTCCGATGAAAGTCATTGCCAAGAGCGGAAACGGCGGAAAATTGTACAATTACCGAAACAAGCGATTTGCCATCGTTTCGACGACATCCATGACTTCCTCGTTTATTACGGCTTCAGCTCTCGGCGGCGAGATCAAAGCGGCCAGCTATTTTGCGTCGCTGGATGAAGTGCGCGATGTGCGGGCGGCTATCAATGCTGTCGATATGGGTAAGGATGACCTCACGCTCGTCTTTGATGGATACGATTCGGGATTTACGACCGTTTACACCACTCAGGCTGTCGGTTTACCCGTGGTCGCGATGAATCCGGCACTGCTCTCCGGAAGCGATGCGGATCTCGTCAGAAATGCCGCTCAGAATATCCCTGCCCGTACCTCATTCATTACAGGAACCGCACCCTATAATGCTTCCGATGTCTCCGCTTTCAAATCTATCGCGGGGTCTCACAAATCCTCGACGCTGCCTTATCAGCCCATTGAGTCTTCCGATAACACCAAAATCGGACTCTCGGTTACCCCGCTCAAAGAACGCGGCGAAGGCATCGTCATCAATCCGTTTCAGGTGCAGTATTTTCCAACCATCACCGAGTTCGACAGAAAATTGGAAGAACGTTTATAGTCCTGCATTTGGATCATTGCTCTTGGTCTGAATTTAATGAAGGAATTAAAATGAAAGTTGTCCCAACGCTTTTGACGGATACCGCATCCATTCTGCTGCTTGCATCTCAACCCAAAGAACAGGGGTTGCTTACGAAAATTCTGTCGGCAACCGGATGCAACCTGCAGGTCGCTTCCAGTATGGCTGAAGCTGAGCATATCATCAGCCACACGAGCATCGATCTGCTCGTCGCGGATTACGATCAGCAGATTCAGACCATGGAAATGAACGGTCGTATGGCTTTCGAGAATTTCCTCATGCGATTTTCCACGCTCCCGGCTTCGCGATGGGTCAACGGAAGAGCCCGTATCCTTTTGCTCGCTGAAAGACGAAGCCGCGAAGAACTCGCCACGATCTTCAGTCAGTCCTATACTTCCAATATCGTCGCTAAAACGCATGACCTCTCGCCCGAAGAACTCATCATTACCGTTGGAAAGATCATTCATAACGATATTTTTGGCATCGAAAAATACCTCTGTTATGGCGCTACACCCGTCGCCTATGAGGTCTCTTCCAGTCTTCAGAAAGATCCTTTGCTCCACGCACTTTCGGATTATGCATCCGCTATTGGCATCAATAAGCGCATCATCTCGGCTGTTGCCGGCGTCGCCGATGAACTTCTCATGAATGCCATATATAATGCGCCCATCTATCCAAACGGCGTTCGTCCCTATGCCAGTCAGTCCAGAACGATTCCCGTCGAACTCAAGCCCGAGGAAACATGCTTCTTTGCTTTTGCAAGCGACGGCACGCAGTTCGTCATTTCGGTCCGTGACCGGTTTGGATCACTCACTCCCGAAAAAATCCGGGTTTATCTGGCCCGCTGCTTCGCCATGGGGCACGACCAGATCGAACAGAAACAGGGCGGCGCAGGCATGGGCTTCTACTTCATCATGGAGAATCTCAATAAACTCATCGTCAATATCAGCCCGGGGCGAGGTACTGAGTTCATCGGCATTATCGATATCTCGGGCACTTACCGCGATTACATCGAGAAATTCAAATCATTCCATATCTTTGTAGGTTAATCGTTTATACAATGTTGCTTTCATCTGCCCAAACGTTTGATCTGCTGCGTATCCGTATCGCAGTGGTGTTATCTGT
>CAMKRB010000374.1 GCA_946415045.1 uncultured Myxococcales bacterium | reverse complement strand
ATTTATCACAAATTTTCTTAACTGACGGCCGAACTTTCATGTCCGTTCTCCTTAATTGTTCTCAGGCGGCAATTTCATACCGCAATCAAAAGGCGCAAACTTTTACCAAAATACAATCACTTGTACAAGAAAAAAATGCGCCCTCTGTACGATACGAATCGATCATGCAGAATTATGAGCCTAAAACTCAAGTGCTTTACGAATTTCTTCGAAAACGACATCAACGGCTGCATTCCCGTTAATGTGGAAGAGCAACCCCCGGCTCTTGTAATAATCAACCAAGGGCTGAGTCTGGGCATGGTATGCAACAAGTCTGTCACGGACAACTTTTTCGTTGTCGTCGGCACGCTGTACGAGCGCACCGCCACAGACATCACACACACCAGGCTTCTTGGAGGGCATCGTCAGCTTGTGGTAAACAGCGCCGCACTGACCACAGCTTTCACGATTGACAATTCTCTCTACGAGAAGTTCATCGGGGACATCGATCAACACGACGGCATCGATCTTCTCGCCGGCTGCCTCAAGCGCATCCGCCTGAGCAATCGTGCGAGGATAACCGTCGAGCAGGTAACCGTCCTTTTCACTTGAAAGACGTTCTGCCACAATACCATTGACGAGATCATCGGGCACCAGCTGACCGGCTGAAATATAGCGGTCTGCCTGCTTCCCAAGCTCCGTCCCTTCACGACGCGCGGCGCGAAGCATATCACCCGTCGAAATGTGCGGAATATGCATCGCTGCGGTTAGGGATTTTGCCTGTGTTCCTTTGCCACCACCGGGCGGGCCCATCAATATGACACGTTTTTTCATAAAACACTCATTTAGCCGGCAACACTTTTGCGGAGTCGCGGGCGATTGGAAGGACCGTTGAAACCTTCATAATGACGATTGGTAAGATGATCTTCGATCTGACGGACGGTATCGAGCGAAACGCCGACGACGATGAGAAGTGCTGTGCCACCGAAAGAGAACTGAATCTGGAAATTGGAAACCAGAATTTCGGGCAGAATGCAAACCAGCGAAATATAAATCGCACCCACGACCGTCACGCGATCAAGTGCGCGCTCAATATAATCGGAAGTCTGTTTTCCCGGGCGGATGCCGGGGATACTTGCCTGGCTCTTTTTAAGGTTGTCTGCCACATCGACCGGATTGAACACAACTGCTGTATAGAAGAAGCAGAAGAAAACAATGAGACCGATGTAAATCACCATATGACGCCAGTCACCCGGCATCAGAGCCACATGCACCGCCTGAAGCCAGTCGGCCTGCGGGAACATACCCGCAACCGTTGCAGGAAACATCAGGATGGAACTTGCGAAAATGGGCGGAATCACGCCTGCCGTGTTCAGTTTGAGCGGCAGGTAGGATGCCTGATCTGAAAAAGCATCGCGGCCGATCATGCGCTTGGCGTGCTGAATCGGAATGCGACGCTGAGCTCTTTCGAAATAACAGATAAATGCGATCGTGAGCAGAACAATGACGGTCAGCAGAATCACCTGATAACCGCTCAGGCCGACCGTACCCGAAGTATCGCCTATGGCCTGTTCATAAAGGGTGTACAGGGCATTGGGTATTCGGGCAACGATGCCGGCGAAGATGACAAGGGAGATGCCGTTACCTATCCCCCGATCATTAATCTGCTCGCCGAGCCACATGATAAATACAGCACCTGTCGTCAGCGATAGGATGGTCAACAGTTTAAATCCCAATGGACTTGCCATTGTGACCAGTCCGGCGACATCACCGGAACTGGACTGATTCTGCAGCCAGGTCGCCATAAAGGCGCCCTGCACAACGGAAATGCCCAATGTCAGGTACCGTGTCCACTGATTGATGGCGCGGCGCCCCGATTCACCTTCTTTCTGTTTTCTCTCAACGGCCGGAACCACAACACCAAGCAGCTGAAAAATAATCGAAGCGCTGATGTATGGCATGATGCCGAGGGCAAATATGGACATCTGCTCGAGGGCGCCGCCGGAGAAGAAGTTGAATACGCTCAACATTCCCTGGCCATCGCCACCGAAGATGCTGTTCATTTTGATTCGGTCAACACCCGGTGTTGTGACAAAACATCCAATCCGATAAACCGCAAGAAGCGCAAGCGTAAAAAATATACGCTTGCGCAACTCGGGGATTTTAAACATGTTTGAAAATCCGCTAGCCACCACAGACCTCTACGCTGCCACCGGCTTTTTCAATCTTTTCGCGTGCGGACGCGCTGATCGAATCGACGATGACATTTAATTTAACACGGACATCGCCATTGCCGAGAACCTTGACAGCGTCAAACTGGCCACGTACGAGACCGGCTTCGCGAAGAGCCACAACATCAACAGCTGCAGAACCGTCGAAGCGGTTCAAATCCTCGACGTTGACGATTGCGATATTCTTGGCGAAAATATTTTTAAAACCGCGCTTTGGCAAACGACGGCTCAAAGGCATCTGACCGCCTTCGAATCCAACTCTCGGTGAACCGCCAGAACGGGATTTCTGACCTTTCTGACCGCGACCAGCCGTCTTGCCATGACCGCTGCTTGTACCGCGGCCAAGACGTTTACGGGCGTGCGTGCTACCGGGGGCCGGAGAAAGATTACTTAAATCAATCATTTCAGAACCTCTATTGCATGCGCTAGTCCTGGACCGGCGCAACCTTAACCATGTGTTCAACGCGTTTAATCATGCCGCGGACAACCGGCGTATCTTCGACGACCACAGAGTGATTCACTTTGCGAAGACCGAGGTGCTTGAGCGTCTCGATCTGGGCGTCAATACGGCAAATGCCACTGCGTGTACGCGTAATCTTAATTTTGCTCATGATATGCTCCCAGCGTGTTTCCTAGTCCAGGGGCTTTCCCAATTTCGTGAGATAACGTTCACGGCTCTGAAGCTTGCTCAGACCATTGAGTGTTGCACGGACGAGGTTATGAGGATTGGTTGAACCAATTGCTTTTGAAAGTACGTTTTCAACGCCGCATGCTTCGAGAACCGCGCGCACTGCACCACCGGCGATCACACCAGTGCCCTTGCCGGCAGGACGTAAAAACACTTTTGATGCACCGTACTGACCAATGACTTCGTGCGGAAGCGTGCCATCGACTACTGTGACAGATGACATCGAACGTTTCGCACGCTCTGTACCCTTGCTGATTGCTTCGGGAACTTCACCGGCTTTGCCGTGCGCACAACCGACATGACCCTTGCCATCGCCTACGACGACGATTGCACCAAAGCTGAATCGACGTCCACCTTTGACGACCTTGGCCACACGATTGATATAGACTACTTTCTCAATTAGCTCACTTTCAGGTATGACTCGAGTAGTTGACACTCTTTTTCTCCTTCAATAGATGGCACCCTTCTGCGGGTGCCTTAACGGTTAGAATTTCAAACCACCTTCTCGAGCACCATCTGCCACGGCCTGAACACGGCCATGATAGATAAAGCCGTTTCGGTCGAAAGCAACTTTATCAATCGATTTTTCTGCGCAAAGCTTTGCAAATTCAGAACCCAGAATCTTGGCCTGCTCGACAGGTTTCTTACCTGAAACGAGGTCTTTGACACTTTTATGCAGAGTAGACAGTGCTAAAAGTGTAGTGCCGGTCGAATCATCGATCAACTGGCAATACATCTGATTGTTGCTACGGAACACACTCAGACGCGGACGTTCAGATGTGCCACGCAAATCCTTGCGAACTGACTTCTGACGGCGACGTCGGAGCTCTGC
>CAMKRB010000373.1 GCA_946415045.1 uncultured Myxococcales bacterium | reverse complement strand
GCTTGCGACGCTTGTCTCGAATATGGCCGAAACGATGTATGTCGGCAATGGCGTGGGCATTGCGGCACCGCAGGTTGGCATCAGCAAACGCATTTTTGTTGTGGATACGAGCGCCCCCGAAGAGCCGTCGCAGCTTCGGGCCTATATCAATCCCAAAATCATCCTCAAGGAGAACCCGATTGTCTGGAATGAAGGATGTCTTTCACTTCCGGGGTTATACCGCGATGTCGAGACTTTTGGACATGTGATTGTCGAAGCCCAGGATGTGAAGGGGGAATGGTTTACCGAAGAGGCCAGAGAATTGCGGGCAGTGGCGATTTTGCACGAATACGGTCATCTGGAAGGACACGTTTTTGTCGATCGTCTCCCGGCACTCAAAAAGAGTCTCACGCGAAAGTATTGGTCAAAGAATCTGTATAAGCTCACCGAAAAGACATACAGTGAAATGAATTTGCATTGTGTATTTGCGAATCAGCCTAAGGGATGATGCATGGATTTTATTAAAAAGTTACTGGCTGGGGAAGAAGAAGAACAGAAGATACGGATACCCTGGGTTTTGCGGATATTGCTTGCCGCTGTGGGGGGGACGTGTGTCTTTCTGGCCTTTCCGAACTATAACCTCTTTTTTCTTGCGTATATTGCACTTGTTTTTGAACTTTGGGCAATTGAAGGCACGAAGCCCTGGCAGGCATTTTTGCTTGGCTGGCTTGCCGGAACCATCACGAATATCGGTGGATTCCATTGGGTGAGCAGTTTGCTGCACGATTTCGGGCACATGGAACTCTGGCTTTCGAATACGCTGTGTGCCGGTTTTGGCATCATGCAGGGACTGGTGTATGCGCTTTGGGCATGGAGCATCCGAAAAATTCGTGCAAAATCGATTTGGACGAGCAGCTGTGCGCTGTTTGTTGCCATCGAAATGCTGTTCCCGATGCTGTTCCCATGGTATTACGGCAACAGCCAGTACAATTTTGTGCCTGCCGTGCAAATCGCCGATATCTTTGGTGTCCTGGGCGTGACGCTGCTCGTGGTTACAGCCAATGTCGTCATCTTTGATGTGACGCGGAATCTGGTGCTTGGAAAAGGATTGGCTGCATTCAAGAAGAAAGGCATGATTGCCGGACTCTTGTTTATCGCTTTTTCGTTTGTCTATGCGCCGATACGCATGGCTCAGATCGACGCAATCGACGCCGAATCTCCACGGCTGATGGTGGGCATGGTCGAAGCCGATGTCGGCATCTGGGAAAAGGAATCGCCGGAAAAACTGCGCAATAATCTGTTTTTGCACCAGACCATGTCGCAGGAATTATCCCGCGAAGGCGTGGATTTGATCGTCTGGCCGGAATCGGCCTATCAGCCAGGGTATGTGTGGGGAAGCCGCAAAGAATCTGATGATCCGGTTGAACACGAAATTGATGCACTTTTTGCACCCTGGTTCCAGCCACAGGCCAGATTGATTTATGATGTCGTGGATGCGGCATTCGGTCCCGGTTTTCATCGTGTGCCCGGAATGCACACGACGCTTCAGAACAGTATTATCGAAGTCGCACAGGAAATGGGGTTCCAGACGCTGGAAACGTTTTATCCAGCCTATGTCTCGGGCTATATGGCCGATTGCAGGGATGAAAAACCACAGATCATGCGGTGTCCGTTCAGACGCATTGTGCCGGATGATCTGGTGACTATGCTGCCAAGCGCTGAGCCTTTGCGCGAATCGCGCAAAGAGGACTTGCAGAGAATGATTCGGCCACAGGATATTTCAATGCCCATAAGAGGCTTTGATGCGCCGGTGATCTTTGGGACGCTTTCCATCGATACACTTGGAAATTTCGATGTCCCCTTCGATATCCTCTATCGTCAGGGAGCCGATGTGCGAAAACTCTACAACACGGCTTATATGGTCGCTCAGGATGGTCGGGTGCTCGGCAAATATCACAAGAATTACCTGCTGCTTTTCGGCGAATATATCCCCTATGGCGATAAATTCCCTTGGGTTTACAAGGTGTTGCCCGAAGCCGGTAATCTCACCCCCGGTGATACCCTCGATATGTTCGAGCTCAATGGCTTTAAACTTGGGCCGATTATCTGTTACGAAGACATCCTGCCACGGTTCGTGCGAAAATTGTCAAAATTGCAACCCAATGTGTTTGTGAATGTAACGAACGACGCCTGGTTTGGCAAAACTGACGAGCCCATGTTGCATCTGGCGCTCGCCATGATGCGGACGGTCGAACATCGCAAGTGGCTGATCCGATCGACAAACACCGGCGTGAGTGCGTTCGTGGATCCTAATGGCCGTATGGTAAAACACACATCCATCTATGAACCGGAAATTTTGCGACAGTCTGTTGCAATGATGCCACCAACCCGCACCATATACAGTTATCTTGGTGATTTCATCGGGTGGATTGCGGTAATATGGAGCGGCCTGCTGTGCTGGGCACGGCGCAGGGAAAACAAGCTGAATCGGCAGAATCAGACAGGAAGTGCGGAATCATTGGACGAAGTTAAGGATGCTGCTGAAGACTCAGAAAACACAGAAACAGCCGAAACTGTCGGGGACGAAAAACTTGCTCAAAACTCAGAATCATCGGAAAATACAAGCGATGCGTCCTAACGCATTTGGGGGTGTGTCGGGGGTGGTAATCTTGGCATGCATCTTTCATGTGTTATTGAGCGTTGACTTGGTTCGACCCTTTTAAGTTTGCGTTTAACCTTTTTGGAGGAAGAGATATGAAAAAGGCATTTAGAAAGTATGGATTAATGGCTTTGGCAGCAGTTGCTTGTGCACTTGGTATGCAGGGCTGTTATGTGGATTCGGACTGTTATACCCGCACGAGCTGTGCCACGGTTTGTGATTTCTTCTATTGCTGGGATGAATGCGACGAAGAGTACATCTGCGAAGAAGATGACAACTACTATCCCAATTGGAATGAGGCTCAGTGCTATAACAATCGTGACTGCGCGTCTGATTCGTATTGCCAGAGTGGTCAGTGTTACCAGTACAATTCGGGGTCGGTACCTTTCTGTGGCAAATGTGACATCACAGACGATTGCATCGAAGGTGGTGCGGTTTGTGTCGCACTGGATGATAATACCCAGGCTTGTATGCGCTATTGCGAAGACAGTTCGACCTGCCCGCAGGGCTACAGCTGTCTGGAAATGGCAGGGGCTGCACCAAGTGGTGGCGTGAAAACCAAGCAGTGCTATCCCGACAATGGTTCATGTGATGCCAGCTATTGCCGCGACTCCCGCGACTGCGTCCAGAACGGTGACTGCGTCAATCACAGATGCGTTGTTCCGACGACGAACCTGAAAGAATGCGAGAATAATAACCAATGCGCTGAGAAGTACGGTGATTATGGCATTTGCTTCAAGAACAAGAACGACGAACGTTATTGCACCCAGACATGCTATGTCGATTCACAGTGCGATGTCGGCTATAGCTGCTATCTGCCCAAGTCGAACACAGTGAATAAGAAAGTTCTCGATATGGGTATTTGCCTGACCTCGAACGATGGTGGCTGCGTCTTTAGTTCAGATTGCGACACGAGCATTGGCATGGTTTGCAACGATGGCAAATGCATGAAGACATGCTCTCGCAATGAGGATTGCCAGAGTGATTACGTTCCATTCCAGTGCATCGGCGGCATCTGCAGATTATAATCCCTCGCGATTTGGATAAAAAAGGCACCTTCGGGTGCCTTTTTTTTAGGCTCTGTTTAACGATC
>CAMKRB010000372.1 GCA_946415045.1 uncultured Myxococcales bacterium | reverse complement strand
TATCTCACACGTATCGGGGTAACGCTATATCCACACTGGTTAAACATAGCCATATTCTTTGGGGGATGCAGAAAATCAACAACATGTAAACGACGCGTATTGGCGGCAGCCAATAGCGGCGTTCAGCGTGCGTATTGGGCGCACAGCGGCCAATAGCGAGCAGAGACGTTCCGAAGAACGTCTCTGGTGCAGCCGTATTGCGCTTCTGGCGGCCATGTGTGGCCGACAGAAGTACAATAGGCGCACCACCATTGCAAAAAAATGAATTTTGTGTTAGCTTTTCGCACAGTGAATTTGCAGCCCATAGATACTGCGTGACTGCATCGTTTAACCTCAAACAAAGGATTATCATGAAAAAACTATTATTCCTCGCCCTTATTTCGTTGTTCGTTCTCGCCGCATGCGGCAAAAAAGCCGATGATGCTGCCAAGAATGATTCCAAAGCCGAAGCTGCAGCTGATGCCAAAGCCGATGATGCCAAAGCCGATGATGCCGACCCGTTCGCAGGCATGGACAAGAAAAAGTATGACGAAGCCGTCAATAACATGACAAACGAAGAGCGCAATGCGTTCGAAGTCAAGGCGCTTAAACATGCCGATCCCAAAGTCCGCAAGCTGCCGATGACCAATATGACCTACAATCTTGAGAAAGGCAGCAAATCCGAAAAAGCCGACGCACTGCTCAACATCCTGCAGAACGAAACGGATCTCGAAGTCCTCGAACTCGCCCTGCGCAGCAATATGAACAACCTCACAGTCAGCAACGACTTTTTCGAGGCTTATAAAAAGGCCGCCACGCACGAAGATGCCAAAATCCGCAAGGCTGCGATGAACGGCCTCATCAACTCCAACAACAAAGCTGTCGAAGGCATCGAAGAAGTCGCCGTCAAATACCTCGACGATGCGGATGCTGGTGTTCGCGCCGATGCATGCAAAAACCTGGCACACAACAAATTCGCCTCGGCCATGCCCAAAATCGAAGAAATCCTCAAATCTTCGGATGACGCCAAACTGCTAGAAGGCTGCATGAAAGGCATCATGGACCAGTGGTATTATGCGCCGTTCTTCAAAGAATTCGACGCAAAAGCCTATCAGCTCACGCTCGATTACCTCAAGAAAACCCCGCGCAGCAAAGATCTGCCGGGCTGGAGCATCATCAGCCCGCTTCAGAAACCCGCCAAGGATGAGTGGAAAGAACTGGCCAAGAACGACTTCAAAGCCAATGACCTCGTCGCCGCCCTTTCGGATGTCGTAAAAGACGACAATGCCGCCCCAATGGCTCGCGAATATGCCGTCAAAGCCATTGCTGTTCAGGGGACAAAGGCCGATCTCGAAGCCCTCGACAAAGCCGTTGCTGACGAAAAAATCAAGAAAGAAATCGCCAAGGCCTTGGAAAGCGCGAAATAATTGATTTGAACGTCATTTTAGGGGCATGGCTATCTGCGATACGCCATGCCGGGAGACGTGTCACGACTCGTCTCCGTTCGCCTGTGTGCCTGCGGCACATACGGCTCACGAAACGCGGCTATCGCTTTGCGATACGCCGCGTTTTGTATACCATCACCATGCGCTCAATCCGCACACAAACGACCAACGCCGCTCAATCCGCACATAAACGACCAACGCAGAAACAATTTTTAACGCTCGCTGCCGGCTCTTTATTCAAAAAAATAGATTGATTTATTAAAAATTCGTCTTAAACTGAATTTAATTTCGCCATGTGCGAAATTTCTGAGTTTCATTTACATAACTGAATCAGGATTCAATCTTGGTTTTAAAACCACCCCAGGGAAGATGATGTCGGATTCGAATGAAGAAGCGCAGGGACAGCCTTCGCAGGATTTTGCATCGTTGTTTTCAGGTTTTCTTGAGCCAGAAGACACGCCTGAAGCAGACGACAAAAAAGATGATGCTGTTGTAGCTGATGACAGCAAGAATCATGATACCAACACATCATCCGAGTCGAAACAACCGGAAGATGCATCTGATGCACAGGATAAAACTCAAAAAGTTGCAGAAGCAACCGTTTCGGAACAAACGATAGCAAACGCAGTGAAGACTGCGCAACCTGTTCAGAACGAACCAACGGTTGCCAAAACACCTGCATCAGAAACTGCACCTGCATCGAAAACTGCACCGGAACCAGAAACTGCATCTAAAACTCATAAAGAAACAACACCAGAAGCCAGCCAGCCCAAACCGCCGGAAGGTTCAGGTAAAAAGAAGATCCTCCTGTTCGCAGGTGCTGCGGCCATTATTATTATTGGAGCGATAATTGCCGGCGTAATGGTATATAACACAGCCATCGACAATTTGAATACAATACTGAGCAAAGAACGTTCGCTTGTATCGGAGTATCCGGACTGTGCGGAAATCAGCAATATCAGTAAAATGCTCAGTGGGGAACTGCCATCAGAAGTATATATTATCGAGAACAATACATATTCTCCGCAATCCTGGTCAAGCTCTGTATTCGAACGCAGACTTGAAGCACTCAATCAGACCGAACAGGCTTGCAAAGAAGCGCTAATCAAGGCACAGGCGGAGAAGAAAGCCGCTGAAGAACGTGCGCTGGCTGAGAAGAAAGCCGCTGAAGAACGTGAAAGAGCTGAGCAGGAACGAATCAGAGCTGAACAGGAACGAATCAGAGCTGAGCAGGAACAAATCAGACTGGAAGCTGCGCGACAGGCTGCAGAAGCCGAAAGAGCACGTTTGGCCGAAATCGAAGCACAACAAGCGCAGGAAGAAGCCGAAAATCAAGACATGGGCACAGATTCTCCCGCAGCTAAAGAGTATATACTTCGGCCGGATGTTCCCGCGCTCAGGCCGGTTCGCACGATCGTTTGGAACAAAAAAGTTGGATGCCTGGTTTTTGAAGATAACCATAGACGTCCATGTGCAGTGATTGCCAATTCGAAATATGAACTCCTCCAAAGAACGCGATTGTGTATTCCATTCTCCGGAAATGACGAGGATATCAAAGATTCATGGGCTGGAAGCAAGGTCGCTGCAAAATATACGGAACATAAAAAATGTAAGAATCAACCCATTACAACAAGTGATTCTTATTGCAGAAACTTTTTCAACGAAATCATTCAGGAATCATCCAAAGACCATTGGGTTTCGTTCAGTGCAATTTGCAAACAGCAGGCCGCCAGCGATCCGGTCATTCGTGAATACTGTGACTATCTGTACTGATAGTTCTCAGGAATACGGAAAACCATGCAAACGCAATGGATTCTGCACAATAAGTGAACACAGGATAATCTGATTCTGTAAACGAAACGAAAGAAACACTCAACCACGTTTGAATCACGACGATTTCATAATAAAGGAGAACCATGAGCGAAATGTATAGCGGTCCAAGTGCGGGCCAGATTGCCGATGCCGTTCGGCGTGAGATTCAGGGTGAACTCGATCGGATTCAGTACGCTATATCCGTAACCAACGACAATGTGCAAGTCGTTGAAGGACGTGTAGATACTGTCGACGACAAAGTTGAGGAATTGAGAAGCGAGCTGTTGAGCTTTGTTCGTGAACAGCGCATGGCCAACCGACTGAATCAGGCAGAGACCCGAATCGGGACGATCAGGCAGGAGCTCGAAAAGAAATACGGTCACTACGACATCGTCCGGCGTTCTGTCATTGGCATTCTGGAAGCCACAGATTTGGCACTCGTACGCCAAAGCACGATTTCTACCGCTTCTGAGAATCTTTTTATCTCGACACCGCACTAT
>CAMKRB010000371.1 GCA_946415045.1 uncultured Myxococcales bacterium | reverse complement strand
CTGCGGGCAACTGTTGCAGATGCCGATATCCTTGATTTGTGCAAATTTGTTTTCAGAGCTGTCTCCGCCGCCAAATCCTACGCAGTAACTGGCATGATCGGGGCAAAATCCAACCTTCATCGATTCTTCAAAATCATTTACTTCGTCGGTGCGGCATTCATTCCCATTTCCCGCAATGATCTCATCAAACGAACCGCATCGATACGCATCTGTAGTTTTTAATATGTACCGGCTGTTGCCCAGATCCATCATCTTATAATCCAGGTTGTGCCAGTTCAATCCGGCATTTTCGCATCCCGTCTTGTCGTTAATAACGCAATAACCGGTTATCCAGTGGCCGTGTTGTTGTTCGCACGCTTCCTGGCTTGTGATGATTTCAGAACCGGATTGTGGATTCTCGCATCTGGCGCTTTCTGTCCATAAACCGCCGACATCCGCTGCGGAGCATCTATTCTGTTCCAGTGAGTCTGCACCGTCACAATAAGCAATGCAGGACGTTGTATAGCCTTTGTCACCCACGTACTTCTTATAGACATCGTCATTCCAGCAACCTGCAGCCGCGGCTGCAACAACGGCAATCGCCAAAACCGGAATACACTTTTTATAAGACTTCATAATCGTTGCTTCCTTGCTGATGAATGGGTTATGAATAGACGTGCAGAATGAAAAAAAGGCTCAGAAATCTGATGCTATCTGCGGGGCTGGGGTGGTCTGAGATTGTTGTTGCGCTGTTGGTATCCGCGGGGCGGAAGCTGAGCGCGTTGCTGGGGCTGAGGCGGCATCTGGCCGCGGGCATTGGGTCTGGGCCCCTGGGGCTGCTGCGGCATCGGTTCCGCTTCTTCATCACCAAGCGAAATCACGCTGGTAGCCAGATAAATGCAGCATCCGATGACAACAATCTTGAGCAAGCCCAGAAAACTCACGTCTGCGGTCGATGTCATCTGGGTCGCAAACGACAAAACGAGCTCGAGAATCGAAGCGCCCAGTGCGACGACAAGCGCATAGCGCATTCGCGCAAAGATAAAGATGCCGCTTACAATCACGATGAAGTAGCAAAACACCGTCATGCCGTTAAAACCAATCTTGGCAAGCGATGCATAATCGAAGAAAGCACCGCAGATACCGAGCAGCAAAATAATGGCTCCGAGCAGAACACAGGCACCGCCAGCCACAACGCGTTGAACCGGTGTTGAATTGTCATAATCTTCGGTAAAAAATGCCATTCCTGTACCTCTTCTCAAAATAATTGTGCATCGCAGAGACGGTTTGATCACCGGAATGCGATCCAATGAGCGGTAAAAACGACCAGTCGGGATGAGCGCAGCGAATCCATCCCCTCGCCTGCAGGGAGAGGGTGCTGCGCCTGCGCAGCGGGTGAGGGACCCAAAAGCTGATGCGGCGTATTTGTGCGCAGCACAAATAGACGCATCGCCGTGCGTATCGGCCAAAGGCCGATAGCAACGGCAATCAATTTACCCAAAATGTCACAAAGTGTCACACAATAATGATTTTTTTCTATGGCAGAAGTGAGACGACTTTGTCGAGTACATGCTGATAAATTTTGACGATGCGCTGGTCGCCCAATCTGGCCTCATACGTTTCGCCCAGGCGGCGGTAATTGGCAATTGTATCGGCTGGCGATGCCGAAAACGCATTCCAGAATTCGGCTTTATCGCTCACGACGAGTGAATCGGCGAACATTGAGTTGAGATTGTGAATTTTGTCGCAGCACGAAATCAGGACAATGGGAAGTGCGTCGGACTGGAGTTTTTTGAGGTACTCGGCATTGCGCAATGCTTTGGGAGGTTTGACGCCATTTTCGGGGATGCAGTCGGAGAGTGCGACGACGCCGTCTGCCACGAACTGGCCAAATTCCTCGATGAGACGGAGATAAATTTCGTTGCCGCCCTGGTCTTCGACTGTATCGTGCAGCATGGCTATCATGGCGTATGATTCACATTCATTGGGATCGTCACAGATGAAGCCGATATTTTCGCACACCATTGACGTGACGGCAAACAGATGCGTCATATAGGGGGATGGAATGTTTTTTCGGGTCTGGGTGCGATGTGCGCTTATGGCGAAACAGATCGCTTTTTCGAAGCGTTCCGACAGAATGAACTTGTTGAACTGCATACGGTTACTCCTGTTTGAGAGCGCAGTGAATGCAATAATGGACCTGATAGGCGGCAAATCTGGGCTGTGGCTCGATAATGCTTGCGGACAATCTGGGTTTTCCGGTGACGGGGAGGTCGAGATCGCGCACGAGGACGAGTGCAGCCCCCATGGCGGCAAGCGCTTCTGGGGAGTCTTCGATCCAAAAGACGGGAAGGGCGAGGATATCAGCGGCCCACTGCACAGTTTCGGGAGGCCAGGGCTTATCGATCACCAGCCGCACGGGGCCGGGATCTGCGAGTGCATTGCGCCAGTCGCGCAGTGTATAAACGAGGCCTTCAAACATGGCGCGAACAAAATGGGGCGGCTCATGTGCAGACGTGAGGCCGATAATCTGGACATCGTCACTGCGTGGAATCACATGCAGACCGCCGCTTCCGAGGGGCACAGACGACAGCAGTTCGAACGGCACGATGCCTTCATGAGGCGCACAGGCCGATATCATCTGTGCGATCACCGGCGAATGCATTGGAGCCGAAATGCGGCCATAAGCGCACAGATTTTTTCCGGGTCCCGGCCACACATCAAGCGCGATGGACTGGTTAATCAGCCACGTCCATTCGTCCCGCGATTTTTCCTGTTCCTGGGGTTCGGGAGGCGCATCACCGCCAGACACTGTCTCATCAGGCGCATTCTGTGGCGCCGGATCTGGGGCAGATGCATCTGAACCATCCATCTTATCATTGTGTTCGACGATTTGGATCTCGTAGCCGGAAATTGCGCCAATACCGGCGTTCCATTGAGCGCGCAGGCCGTTTCCGATGACAGCCGACCAGCTGAGGGGATCGGCTGCGCATGCGTAGGCGCGCGCACTGTCGGAGGCTCCCATGTGAAACACAGGAATCCCGGCAAGCCCCGATAACAGCGAGGTCTGCGCAACGCCAAGATTCTGTGCGGCATCGGTTGAAATGCGGGCGAACGGCATTCCGCATCGCACGCGTTCGTAACTGCGGTCGGATCGCACACCGGCAGCCGCAAAGACATCTGCGCTCAAATCGGGATAATTCGGCGAAATGCCGCGAGGCAAACAGGTATCAGCCAAATGTCCGGTCAAAGCGAATGATACCATGGCTCCGAGGGTCGCTATACCAGGCGGCTCGTTGATGCAGAATTCAGGGCGGATCTGCTGGATGCAGCGCAGCACACTGTTCCGATAGGCAGATGCAGCCTCGGGTGCACCGGCATATCGATCGGGGATTTCGCGGCGCGGCATCACCGGTGGTGCATCCAGATATACCGGCGAAAGCGGCTGACCATCGGCATCCACAAAACAGGCGGTTTCGGCGTCGGGCGTCGAAAGAGCCAGCGCCAGCGGCATTTCCCCCTGGGGCAGCCCCTGTCCCAGCGCAGCCAGTGCTTCGGCAATGACCCAGTTCATGGCGCGCACATCCAGCGTCCAGATGCGATCCGATCGCATCATCGGCCATCGCGCCATATAATCACGACGATCCATGTCCAGACCCAGCGCACATGCGCCCAGTCCATCCCGCGTCACAGATATTGACCAAACTTCAGGCATACCGTTTACTTACAAGAACCATCTGCGTTGCATTCGGTGCACAA
>CAMKRB010000370.1 GCA_946415045.1 uncultured Myxococcales bacterium | reverse complement strand
GGGTGCGCTAGACGATAGTCACAAGTGTGGTTTGTGGATTCGTAACGGAACAAAACGCGTGTTCTGGTCATGCAGTTCCAACCAAAAACTGCATGTGAATCGTGATTACATCCCGTCCGACAAAGTGCTTTGGATGCTTCACGGCAGGCCGTCGGATGTGCCAGCTCATCATGAACCGAGACGGAATACAGATGTTTCGGAGAATAGATGATTCGTTGTCTGCAAACTGCGATATGATCGCATTTTTAGTAGGAAATCTGAAAACTATCGTGTAATAATAAAGGAGGGAATTATGTGTGATCCGAATCGTGACCATGAGAATTGCGTTGACAATGAACAGGATAATGCCAGACAGACATCCGAAAAACCAAACATCCTGGACGATACACTGGCCAGGGATGTCGTTGCTGCTCGCCAGGAAGGTGCAGCAAAATCAGATGTGGCTGTTAATGTGCAAATGCAGATGCCCGGTGATTCAAACTCAGATGCTGATTCAAACAACGCGGAACAACAAAAATCTGTATATGAAATGACCAGGGATGAATTAAAACAGTATCAGCGAGATCAGCGCATGGGGATGAAGATTGATGGCGAAATGGGGGTGTCCAGCCTGCTTTTGTCGAAAAATGATGCAGATGATGCTGCTTTTGTGAAACGTTATATTGCCAATACTCAAGGAAAAAAAGCAAAACAGTACTATTCAGTCTATAATGTGGACAATCTTGGAAGTAATGAAGATGATGCAAATTACGACAGGTTGATTAATAAAAATGACAAGTTGACAGATTTTGACAAGCGTGCATTCAATACAATCGCAGAGAATGGTGAAGGAAAGCGCTTTGGGGATTTAACCGGTGATGATGGTTTGGCTTATGGAATTCTGCATTTTACAGATAAAAGTAAGCTAAAGGCGCTGTTTGATTTGATATATGCTGATGAGACGGTTTTGCTCTCGCATCAGGAGCATTTGGAATTGCAAAAATGGATTTCTGAGTTGACGCAATGTACAGGAAAGGAACAAGTAGAAGAGTTTTTTCATGTAAACGGCAAAGAGGCTTCGAAAGACCCATTCTGGCATTCCGTGAGAACAAATGACAAATCCGAGGACAAGGATGGAGATGGTTATCATGATAAGTTAAAGAACCTGAGCAACCGGGACAATATTTATTTATATAATTTGAAGTTTGAAGGAAAATTTGATATTCTTGTTTCGTTGCTACAGGATGAACGCATAAGAAAACTTCAGGTTGTTCAGGCCAAAAACCTGTATATGGATGGTATTCGTGAAAAAGGTGGTCTGTTTGAAAAAGCAAACAATGGCAAACAGACAATTGGCTCTGCTGCAATTGCTGCATGCTTTGGCAACAGCAGTGACAACGGGCTGAGTGCAGATAATCTGAAAGATAAGAAAGAGGATGTTGCAAAGGAAGAGGCGGCGAAGAATAATTCTGAAACGCTTTCTGAATTATTAATGATGCAGATAGCTGCAGGCTATGCTTACATGAATTTTAGGGCTCATCCGGCTGGCAAGGATTCAAGTGAAAAAACAACAGCAGTCCAGAAACAGGCAAATGCGGTTTATCGTGAAATGGGAAAGGCTATCTGGAAAAAAGCACTCATAGAAATCCAAAACCACTCTTATACAGTTCTTCCTACGAAGGATTTCAAAAAGTTAATAGTTTATGCTGGATTAAACGATGCGCAACAGGCGGACCTGAAAGCAGGCAATGTCAAGAGCCTTGAACACCGGCTTCGCCGGATGATTTTACTTCTTAACCATTTTTATGATATCTGGGACGATCCGTTTGATGCGTCCGTTTCTATTCCAAATGTTTCGGATACACAAGAAAACAATAACAGTCAGGTCGATTCTGATGTGCATTCGGATGATGCATTCTTAGGGAGTGCAAATGATAGCTGGGGGGAGCGTTTTCCCAATCATGTTAATCATGCATCGCTGGATGTCAAAGATTTGCTCTCGCTGTATACTAACCAAAGTTTTAAAGCTGGTCGCATGTATATTCCGGCAGTTGATGACCATCCGGGGCTGGATGTTCAGGATGCTGTCGACTACAATACGAATACCAAATATCCAAAGCGTCAGGCAAATATCAAGCAGTCAATAGGCAGAGTCGTCCAAATATCACAGAGTGGTTATCCCATCAATGATGAACAGGTTGCGCACGTAATTGCCAACGCGCAAAGTAAAATGGATATTAAGGATGATGGTAAGTTTGGCAACATCACCAAACAAAAAATGGAAGGCAAAGACAATTCAGATAAATCCGATCACGCTCCATTGTATCATGGTGGCGGAGATGCCCGAATAGATGCAGCCGATGAAACGGAATCCGGCACTTCTGCTAAAAGCGAACATGACAACAGTGTTGCGCCAACGCAAATACTTACAAAAGATGTGGATAACAGTGATGTTCAAGCCACGGATGACGCGGCCAGGTATGAGCTGTTCGGATTAAAGCCCTATTCTGACAGCAATTTCGAGGAAGTGATTAAGAACTTTAATACGAACCCAACCAAAGCTGTTGCACAATGCATCCTATGGGCACGCGAGTATCAGAATCCTGCTTATGTGTTTCCGCTCTTCCAGAAAGCGGATTATGTTGGGACAAGGCTTGCGGATGTCAAAACAGAAGTGGACACAATCGTCAATAATAGTGAGGCGATGTTTGATTATCTCAAAAACGGTGCTGTGGCTTCGGATGGCAGTGATCCATTTGCGCCGTTGGCATCTTATGCACAAAAAATCAACGACGCCCGGCTTGTCATCTATGATCTTGGATTGATGTGTAATACGACAACCGAATTGCTTGTTCGAATTGCCACAGGAAACAGTGATACTGCAAAATTCCTAAAAGACGGTTTTAACAGCACCAAGTATGATCCTGCGCTTGACACGGCGTCGGCTTCGTTTGATGCTTCAGCGATAGACGAACTGGTGGTGCCTAATACCGAACAGGCGATGGATATCGTAACCAAATTTGAAAGTATGAAAAAATCTGGTGGTAAAAAGCCGTTGCTTAGCGAGGATGGAATCAAGAAAGCTGTTGGAAAAAACCAGAACAATGCCGAACTGATTCAACAGGCGATTCCGGTGATGACCAGCATTGCCAATGTACATGCACCGGTATCCGACGAAGAGACGGTCATGCTGATTGCCATGGTGCAGTCCATAAAAAAGCTGAAAAGCGTGGATGGCGTTTATGGCAACGAAACCGGAAAACGCATTGGCATGAACGATGCTCGGTATTCTGGCCATCTGCACGGCGCAAAGGATCCCGCATGGGCTGGTGCCAAAGAGGGAGATATCGTGCTGGAGTTTCAAAATAAGGCCAAGGGTAGTTATAAAGAAAATCAATTTCGGCATGTAACTACAATAATGAGAATTATAACTGTCGGTGAGATTAAATCGCGAAAAATCAACATCAATCGATTATCTATAGTAGGCAACATTAAAAGCAATGTAAGAGCTACATGGGGAGATGATCACAGACTTGCGTGTACGCTTGGCGCAAGCGATGGCAAAACAAATGGGGTTGTTGTGCCTGAAAAAGCGGGAGTAGGGTTGCGAAATAAGGAATGGAAGGTGAACACGATAGAAAATACAAAGTGGGATAGTGTTACTGACCTGTTATGGCACGACATGGATGGAGACTGGGTTGAAAATGGTATTTCAAGGATTAATAGCAGTGACAGCGATAATCGAAAAGTATAAGACGGATGTGATAGTAATCGGTAACGGAACCG
>CAMKRB010000369.1 GCA_946415045.1 uncultured Myxococcales bacterium | reverse complement strand
ACGATCCCAATCTGCGCCGTAACATAGCGGATATCCATAATTATTTCAAGATCCGTGGGTTGGGTAGAACAGGGCACAAAAACTGACTTTTCAAATGGTAAAAAATGCTTAAGACTAGTGTGTCTCTTTCGGGCGAAAGGGATAAAGAAGGATCATTTATGAAAAAAGCCAAAACGTCGAAACCAGAGAAAAACATTGAGAATACCAAAACAAGCCAAACGATATCGGTACCCGCTGATATCGATGTGATACCGGAAGAAGATGAGCTGCCGGAATCCGATTTACTCGGCGATGATATTTCGGATGAAGAACTCAGCGACCTGGATTTTCCTGACAGCGATATCGAAATCATGGATCCGGATCTGCTGCCCGAAGACGAAGTAATCAAAAACGCTCAAACGATTCAGGATAAAGAAAAGAATTACGAGACGATTTCTGTTGATGTCGATTCGGCCGATGGCATGCTGGCGCTGCGCAATGCATTCAAGCCACAGACGTATGCTTCGGGTTCGACAACTGACCCGCTCACCCTGTATTTGTCACATATTCGCAACCACCCAATTCTGGATGCCGAAAGTCAGCAAAAACTCGCCATACGCTACAAGCAAAATAATGACCTCGAAGCCGCACAGATGCTCGTTTTAACCAACCTGCGGCTCGTCGTGAAAATCGCTCGTGAATACAGGAGACGATGGGCAAATCTGCTCGAACTCATTCAGGAAGGCAACGTCGGTCTTTCGGAAGCGATTCAGCGATACGATCCTTACCGCCATGTCAAATTCACGTCTTATGCGCAGTACTGGATTCGCGCCATGATTCTGAACCATCTGATGAATCATTTTCAGCCCATCCGAATTGGATCGACTCGCGCCGGTCGCAAGTTGTTCTATAACCTCAAAAAAGCCAGAGCACAGCTGCAACAGGAAGGCTATTCAAATCCAACACCGGCACTCGTCGCAGAAAAACTCGGCGTTTCGGAGCAGGACGTTATCGACGTTTCACGGCAGCTCGATCAGCCCGCACTCAGCATCGATCAGAATGCACCAGGCTATGAAAATGTAACGATTGGCGAACTCATCAGAGATGATGATGATTCGCCGGAACAAGTCGTTGCACACGATGAATTCTATGCAAAAGTCCATGAAATCATGGTCTCTTTTGCTGCATCTCTCACCGATCCCCGCGAGCTGGCGCTATGGAACCGCAGACTGATGTCGGACAATCCCATCACACTTGCAGAACTCGGGACGGAATATCACATCAGCAAGGAGCGCATCCGGCAAATCGAAATGCGCCTTAAAGAACGATTTAAGGCATACATTTCGGAACGCATCGATGGCGATATTTCGACGTTCATCGAATAGGATTATTCGACCACCACAAATGCGCGACTGGCGAGCAGCGTGCCTTCTTCATTGAAGACTTCACAAAGCCATGTGCCCGTCATCGCTCGCGTGAGATTGAGTTTTGACCAGGTTCGCCAGGCAGGGCTCTGGCCGACCGGGAGCGTGTACGACTGCGTCAGACCCGTCGAGTGCGTGAACCGGATCGTGATCATCCGTTCTTCTTCACTGGCAGACATGATTTCGACAAAGCAATTGACCGTGGCATCCGAAACCGAAAAAGCCTCGCGATCATCCTGCGGCAGCCGGCGGACAATCTGGGTTGTGAACACCTGCCTAAGAATTTTCATACCGCCGGGATCCCGTTCGATCTTTTGAGTCGGCGGCAATTTTGCTGGCTTCGCTGTGGGTATCTTTTTGGCAGCTTCTTCAGCTGCTTTAGCTTCGGCCAATTTCGCCTGATCTGCCTCGAACTCCTTAATCCAGGCTTCCCGCATCTCACTCTTGATCTCGGCTATCAGCGAGTTGCGCAGCTTTTCACGGTCTTCATCCGACACCTGATCCCAGCTCAGCTTTTCGGGTGCAGGGCATTTCTGAACCTGCGGCTCGACATCCGGACAAACCTGATTCTGGCATGCATCACAATCCGACTTGCATGATACGACACATAATGCCGCCAATACGCATGTGATTTTCAGAATCATCTTCATAAAACAAACGACCCGGAACCGAATTAAATTGCTATCTTCGTTTGAAAGATTGCAATCGACCAAAACGTGTTAAATAAAACACATCCCAAAATAATGGAATAGGTTTTATTTACGCGTCTGGATAACCGCATTTAATCATGGCTTAGAGATTAACTGCACCGCATTTAATCATGGCTTAGAGATTAACTGCACCACATACCCCATTTTTTTGCTATTATTTTTTAATCCATTAAATTGAAGCTGTTCAGAGAACAAAACGCTTTGTTCTCATTATTTGATGGGTCAAAATTGGGCTTTTGCCAGGGATGGTTAAGATGGCTAAGGTAAAATGCACGCGTTGTGGCGCAGAAGTTGAAGCACAGAAATTCTGTATCCAGTGTGGTGAGCGTCTGATTCCAAAAGAATCATCTGTTCGCATTCAGAAAACAAGTCACACACCCTCAGGTGTGATGCGATTCAGACACAAAACCGCAGTTTCGCAGTCATCGCTTCCAACCGTATCCAGCCGCCAGAACCGTTCAGCGCTGAATCTCGCAAGCCTGCAATCGACGCAGAGTACACCGGTTGCCGAAACGCCCAAAAAGAACGAAGCCGTGGATTCCGTTCGCCAGAGCCGCGAGCTGGAAGCATTGTTGCTCAAACTGAACGGATCTGAATCGGAAGATGAGCAGCAGGCGATCAAATGCAGCGAAACAGATGATGTAAGCGAACAGTTCCAGTCGCTCGAAGTCAACATGTCAGATGAAGTCAGCATGTCATCCGAATATGATGAAAACGTTTCGTTTGACAACAGCTTTTTCTTTGAGAACAGAGACGAATCCAAAGTTTCCGGTCCAATTCCCGTGGGATCCGGTTCATTCGCCCGCGTTCCAAGCGGTGGATTTCATCTCGTCGTCGATTCGATCAAATCCGCATGCAAAAACACGGTCACCCGCATCAAACATGCATTCTCAAAGGATCAGACAGAAAACAGCACTTCGGATGATAAAAAGCGCCGCAATCAGTTTATCGCTGCCGCAGTAATCGCCGCGATTGTTACACTGGTCATCGTCATGGCAGTTTCGGGCAACGATGACGCACAGCCGGATCAAATCGAAGTCGCTTCACAAACTGCAGTGGGTGGCAACGAAAACTTTGCCATCGTTCCAATCGAAGAAGAAACACCGGATCAGGATATCACCACGATTCAGTTCGATGCGGACGATTTGTCGATTCCGGATCTGGAGTTCGCATTCGACGATGAAAACGATCCCGAATCTGATGTTTTCTCCGATAAAACTGTCGATAACAATCAGGCAATCGAGCAGGCAAAAGCCGAAGCCAAACGCGCTGCCGAAGCCGCTGCAGGCATCAAAACAGCAGCTGCAACGACCGCAGCGACCGAAAAAACCGTCGTCGCTTCAAACAAGCCCGTCGAACTCAGAACATACGGCCGCAACGATAATGTGCTCTCTTCCAACACCACCGGCGAATCGTTCAAAACCAAACGTTCATGCGTGATGCGCGAAGGCCCCGCCAGCCGCTTCGGCATGGTCAAAAAAATTGCCTCCGGTTCGTCCATCAAAATACTCGCCAACACCGAAGAAGACTGGGTATTGCAGGATGGCGGCGTCTGGACAAAAGGCGGCCAGTCAAAACTCGGTCCCGGTTCAAAATTCGCAGACGCCACAAAAGGCATGTCAGTTCCGCAACCTAAATCCCGCGTGATTTCATCGAAC
>CAMKRB010000368.1 GCA_946415045.1 uncultured Myxococcales bacterium | reverse complement strand
CTATCTCAACAGCCATACACTCAATACCGAAGCAACCGTCGGCCTGAGCTGGTCGCAGGATACCAACCGCATGCCCTTCACACTCTCCAGTAACCGGGGGTATGTGTTCAATACCACCGAAATGGACAGCCGGCTGCATGGCTATCCCGCAGGTCTGGTCTTTGGAAAGAATAACTACTATTTTCACGTCGATTATACAGCAATGCTGTACGATTTCGAGCTCACCTACTCGACGTTTCCGGTTGCACTCGACCGCATCGCGCTCAGTCCGTTTGCAGACTGGGGCTATGCATGGAACAATACATTCAACATCAACGATTCGAAATACGATCTTGGCTGCAAACTCTATCTCGATCTCGTTCTGGCCTATGCCTATACATTCCGCCTGAGTCTTGGTTACGCCTGGGGCGGCTCCAAAGACGGCGGTCATGAGCTATTCTTCTACTGGCAAATGCGATAAAATGAACTACACAGAACTCGAACACGTCACACAACATCTCAACTTTTCCCTTCAAAATGCCGTCATTGAGCAGATAGCGGATGGCAGCTGCAGACTGCAGATCGGTTTACACCGCTATACAGACATCGAACAAAAACACCGCACGTTTATTGTGATCGATTTTAAAGCCTCGCATCTCGACATCTATCCGACGCGATACCCCAAAAAAGCACCCGCAGTGCCACAGGCGTTTACCATGTTGCTGCGCAAGTATCTGATGGGTTTGCGTATCATCGCCATTCGTCTGGCGGCTGACGACCGAATCCTGTTTATCGACTTTGGATGTGATCAGGATATCCAGTATTCGCTCATCGCCGAGTTTACCGGATGCGCACCGAAGATCTTTTTTATCGATGCCGAGAATCAACAAATCCTCGGTTTAATCGGTGACGAGGAAGAACGCATCATTCACACCGAATACGTGCGTCCCGAAACCAATCTGATCAAAACCGGAACCGATCGGTTTGCACAGCTCAAAGGATCAGCATACGAAACTGCTTTGGATGAATGGTACACAAGCCGAGACAACCGCGAAGCCTATGAATCAGAGCATGCGGCGCAGCAAAAACGATTGAAACGCTCAATATCGCGAACGACCAGACTGATCGCTTCGCTCAATGCCGATCTCGACAAAGCCGAAGCTGCAAAGCACGAAAAGCAGGAAGCAGACATCCTGAATGCCTATGCATATCAGGTAAAAAAAGGCGCATCATCGGTCGATTTGCCCGATTTCGAAACCGGTGCACCCGTTCATATTCTGCTCGATCCGTCGCTTTCCATTCGCGGCAATATCGACAAAAAGTACAATCACGCAAAGCGCATGCTCAAAGCGCTGCCGCAAATCGAAAACAGACTGCTCAAAGCCATGGAAAGACGCGATCTGCTCGAAGCTTTGTATAACAAATTCACACAAGCCCAAACAATCGAAGCGATTGGTGCATTACGCAGCGAAATCGACACACTTTGTCTGGCAGATGAAAAAGCGCGTCCATCCTCCAAAAGCGACCGTCCAACAGCACAAATCAAAAATGCAGAACACCAGCCCTATCGCGTCTTTACGGCTTCGGACGGCACCCGAATTCTGGTCGGCAAATCGGCTTCGGACAATGATGATCTCACTTTTCACAATGCCCGCGGCAACGATACATGGCTGCATGTATGCCAGGTTCCGGGATCCCATGTCGTCGTCAAGCACCCGAATCCCACACAGGAAACGTTGATCGAAGCCGCCCTGCTGGCGCTGCATTATTCCAAAATTGCACAGTCATCCGGTGCCGAAATCCACGTCACCCAGGTCAAATATGTGCGCAAAATCAAAGGTGCGCCAGCCGGCAAAGTCGAAATCCGTGGCGAGAAATCGATTCATATCCGACGGGACGAGAAAAAACTCGCCAAATTGCTGGCAACCATGGAAAGCTAAATTATCAGCTATGTTTAACGAGCGTGGATATAGCGTTACCCCGATACGTGTGAGATACTGGCAAAGAGCGCCGAGCATCGAGCGCCGAGTTGGCCAATGAGCACTCGTGGCTCATTGCTCATCACTCGTGGCCGCAAAACAGACTACCTTACTTTTATATATCCACACAGGTTAAACATAGCCCATTATTAAGTTCTGTATGACACCTCAAAGCACGGCATCGTATCGTCAGGAAATGCCCTGGCTTATCCTGACAGCCTGCATTATCCCACCCATCCAATTCAAAGGCATCACACCATGAACATCATGAATCCCAAAACGCTCAAAAAAATCATCGCCATCACATGTACAGCCGGCGTCGTCAAATACATCGCAGCTGGAATCATTCTGGCGAAGCTCATCCAAATTGGTCACAAAAGCAACCCCAAAGCCAAAAAGTAAAATTATCAGGATTCCCCGATCGCGTTCATACCAACCATCAAATCGCGGACAGCTTCGGGGATATCGGCAACTTTTTTGATATATTTCACATATTTGCGGCCGCTGGATTCATAGGAAGCTTCAAAGCATTTGAGTTCAATGAGTTTTGTTACAGCATGGCTGTACAGCACTTTTGAGCACGATTCTGGCAGATGAATATTTGGATTCTGCTTCATGCTGTTGAGGAAATTAGCGATATATTTCGATTCTTCCTGTGCTTCTCCAAAGGTTTCGAAATCTTTGAATACGGTATTGTAACTTTCGAAATGCGCAGCAATGCAATGATACAGAGTAATCAATTCGGATTTGCACGATTCATTGATTTGTATTGTGCCGTTTGAAATCGTAATCCAACCCCGTTTCACAAATCTCTGCAAAGTATCTTCGAATGGCGCATCACTTCGGGTGGGCGAAAATTCTATCGAAAACAGCGTCGATATATTGTGATATCGCTCAAGCACTGCCGATTTTTGTATATTCTCTTCATGTATCGACAGAATCGCCGAAGCAACATAGATATCGTCGATCAATGCGAACAAAAGAATGTTTTTATAGAACGAAATCTCCATGCGCTTGGACGATTTGATTTCTATCTGTACATCGTCGCCTTTACCGCTGGTCTGAATGGTCTTATTCTTTTCGAGCAGCTTGAGCGTCTCGTTGACGGGATTTCTCAGGGTGTCGATCATGGCTTTTTTATCGACCCTTCGTGCATCGGCCAAATCCGATGAACTATCCGTTTCGGCGGGCAATTCCGGCACTGGGATATCTTCCGAATCGGAAGGCAGCTGCATGAGCGAAACGCGGCTGGCAGCAAGCGCATTTCGCAGCACAGGTGTGATCAGCGCATTGCGTTCGATAAGCAGAGACAGAATAAACGATACGACATCCAGAATCCTGCCAATCGACTGTTTCTGTGCCGTATCGTCGAGCAATGCGCAGCTCAGCAGCGAACTCGTCGTAATCGTCGACACGCGGTTGATGCGCTGCATCAGTTCAAAAGCCATATCATCGATCTTTTCGACCATCTCATCTTCGGATGGCGCGGGTGCACCTGGAACGATATTGAGCGCTTCGTTCAAATCGATGGGATCGTCAAACGATACATAAATCTGGCCATAGCGGCTAATCAAAAGCTCCGTCGTGCGAATCAGATTCGTGATATTCTCTTTTTGTTTAACGGCGCCATCCTGCTCCTTTTTATAAGCCATATCCTCGATCACCTTTTCGTAGGTGATGGCACAGGGGATGATTTTAACCGGCATTTCGGGGTGAGCCTCTGCGGCCTGAACAATCATGCGCAAAATGCCGAATTTAGGCTGCAAAACCTGACCAATGCGGGATCGCCCGCCTTCGATAAAGAACTCGACCGGATAGCCCTCATGCATGATCTTGGCAATATAATGTC
>CAMKRB010000367.1 GCA_946415045.1 uncultured Myxococcales bacterium | reverse complement strand
TCGTGAGATTTATACTTTAGGTGTCCAGTCATGCGATCGCTTCAATCCGCACTGAACAAAAGGTTTTGCCTGCCTGCATGCCCATCTGATCGCAGTCCGCAGCTCACACCGCAGCAGCTGCAAACACTCGCAGCATCCCTCATGATCATGCAGACCCATCGCGCCGTACTCTTGTGTGAAGCGACAGGAACCGGAAAAACCTATGTTGCCTGTGCACTCGCCCAATCCATCCAGACAACCGGACATTTGACCTGCGTGATTGTTGCGCCGGCACACCTGATTCCCCAGTGGCGTGACGTCACGCAGACATTCCAGCTCCACTGCCATTTCTACTCGTATCAGGCGGCGAGCATTGGAAAGATCCCCGAACCCTCAACTGAAACGCTGTGGATCATAGATGAAGCGCATTATCTGAAAAACCCGGCGACCCAAAGATACCGCGCGCTGCATTCCCTCACATTTGCGCACAGAATCTGCCTGATCACAGCGACTCCAGTCTCCATAGGATTCCGCGATCTGTATGCTTTGTCGATGTTATGCGGTTTTCCAAATCACACATCACAACCCGATCCCACAGTCATTCGGGCATTTGCGCTCGCCATCATGCCACAAAGCTATGTACCGCCGCTCACCATTGATGCAGCGCCCGGCAGGATACAATCCAATCTGCCCTACACCATTACCCCCGATGCACATAAACTCACGCAATTGATTGACGAAATCTCAGCAATTACATGGATTGCCGCAGATGAAAACGGCACATGCATTCATACCGATATCGTTGCCCAAATCCTCATGCACAGACTGGTGAGCCATCGATATGCTTGTCTGCAGACGCTCCGGCGAATCGCCAGATATTACAAACAGCATCATCACACCCCACAGCTGCTGAGCCGTACACAATTCAGAAATCTCTTCGGGCTGGAAGGCAACCAGCAATTGCTCCCGTTCACAGACTTTGCTTACGGCACCAGACTGGATGAACAGAATCAAAAAGTGCTCAAAAGCGCCACCAACCACATTCAACGCGCACTGAATCTGCTCGAATCGATTTGCCAGACTGCCGACGGAAAACTTGAATCCATCAGAAACGAACTGCTCAAATCCGCACCAGACCAGCGAATCGTGCTATTCACGCAATATGCAGACACCGCCCATTATTATGCAAAGCACCTCAATTTAGGCATTCCTGTCGCCGTCGTCACAGCACAGGGAGCCTGGTACAATCACCACCAGATCAGTGCCGAAATCGTGATGGACATGTTCAATCCTGACAAAGCATTGCCCAAATGGTGGGAACAAGCCGGATTTGCACAGGCAAGAATCATGATATGCACCGACGCACTGGCATGCGGTCATAACTTTCATCGCGCAAACACCATCATCCATCTGGATTATCCGTGGAATCCCACCACACTGCATCAACGCGAGGGACGCATTCTCAGACGCGGACAATCTGCCGCCCAAATCCACACCATCTGCACAAAACTCAGGTATGCGCCACCACAAATCCTCGCCTATGAATCGGAACTCATCCGGCGTCTCTCCGTCCGACAATCCCTCCAGACAACCTGGATACATCAGACACATGTCGATGCCGACGAATTCATTCTGGTCAACAATCCCAACATCCCAGGATTATGGGCAAGAACGGGCAATCTGTTCTTTCCTGTAGCGCCTTCATGTATGCCAGATACAAATCATGTGCATCTGGAATTGACCGACATCACCTCGGTCTTTCTGCCGTCGGTTCGATCACCGCAAAACCAGCATCTCTGGCAGATTGCCAAGAAACAACGACATCATCCGCAAACATGCAAAACGATCAGGCAATTCATCGCAAACCTCATTGAAAGCACCATTCTGCCCAAGCATTTTGCACATTCACATTCTCCAAATACATCACCACATCCACTGGAAAGTCATACGTTCACATATGATACACTTGTACACCAAAATAACAGCAAATCCATTCCCATCGCATCACTGCTCATCGAAAGCCAGACCTCATGTATTCGTATACAGACTTATCCACATCCACACATCTTATCCACACAACAAACCCACAACTTATCCACAGGCACAGGGGCATTTTGGGCTGCCGATTCGGTTCAGAATCGTGTCAAGACTGAAAATTCAAATTCGCGTTAGACCTTGTTTTTATCGGGATATTTTTTTTATGCATGAGCAGTTATTTTATGCTTGACGCATGTTCGCAGCCCACCTTTCAAAGCCCTCAAACCTGTGGATAAGTGTGGATAATTATGGATAACTCATCGCGCAGACAATGGGGGCCTAAAACCTACATCCGGAGTTCAAATGAAAAACGCGCCAATAAAAAAACAACGCAGCAATGTGCGCAAAACTGCGAATCATCAAAGCAGCAGGCCCAAATCCTGGCACCCGATACACAAAAATGCCCTGCACAGCCGCCAGATCACCGGCAGAATCTCAGAAAATCTGGTTATCTGGTATTTAAAAATGCGCGGCTGGACAATCAGAACGCGCAACTACACCAGCAAACACGGCGAAATTGATATCATCGCATCGCGTTATCATGCCGATTTGCATGGCTGCCCAACGGTTGCATTTATCGAGGTCAAATCGAGCACACACGCCAACGGACTTGCCCCCGAACTCAGTGTATCCCGCACAAAACGCAAGCGGATCAATGCAACCATTCGGGACTGGATCGGCGAACATCCACGTGAAAAAGCCGTATACCGCAGGGATATTGCGAGCATCCGGATCGTTCGCAGCAAACTGCCATCCATTCATTACATCCCGTCAGCGTTTACCAATGACGATCCCTTTGGATGGTAAACGAAAGCCAGGCTATCGTTTGTGTCTGTCGATCGGATAATCCACAGACCGAACGATATCTTCAAAAAACAAGCGGTATGCAGCGAACCATCGCTGAGGACACATCGCATAAAACCTCAGTGAACGCCCGTTTTTCAGTGTCCCCGAAACTAGCATAAACTGCCACATTTCACCGCCGGATCTGCCGTTGAGTACAGACAATGTCCCGCTCACATGGGTAGTTTCAAGGCTCTGGGTATCCACCGATTCAAGCGAAGTGTTCAACGCGTTTTCCATCACCCGGATATCCGCATCAACCGACGATTCCTCCTGCAAAACCTCGATATGTCCCCAAACACCGGTATGATATGGCACTTTAAAATCCATCGATTCGTTATCGTGAACAAACCGCTGCCATCCCGAGGGCACGGTCACATCGATTTGCGCAGCAGCACTCAGCTGAACGGTCACGGTTTTCGCAACCCCGAGCTCGACCATAATCTCGTGATCGTTATACTCCCGTGGTGCAGCCGAATCCTGGGCCCAAACAGCAGCCGGGATAAAGCAGAGAGCTGCACTCAGCCCAAGACCAAACAGCAAACAACTGGATTTATACATGCGCTTCATCATAGTGTTGATAACATGCAGAGGTGTATAGCAAATTTAAGAATTGCAAAGGACAGATACGTTTGGAAGGCGGGACCGTCAAAGACTCGCCGGTACACACGGACAGTCTCATTCGCAGCCAGGAGGCATCACAACAACGCAATCACCGTGCAATGCAATAAAAAAGCCTCTGCCAGGCAGAGGCTTCATAAGAAAGAAAAGCCGTGAATTAGAGCGGTTCTTCGGTCGAGATGATGTGCAAACGGCTTCCCAGACCATCGGTTGTTTTCTCAATTTCACCCAGAATCGCGAGGATCTGAATCATGCGTTTGCGATAGCGTTCAAGACCATTTGCGCTGTCGGTAAAGAGCTTATTGCGTTCGATCAGGATGATCTGATCGGCGGAAGCAATGGTG
>CAMKRB010000366.1 GCA_946415045.1 uncultured Myxococcales bacterium | reverse complement strand
CGAGGAAACCGTGCAGGTGCAGGCGGCGCACAACGACCACTTCCACATCCGCATTTACTGCTCAAACGAGGATATCTGCGCGGGATGCATCGACAAATCGATCATTCATGAATGGCAGGAAGACCCGCTGCCCAAACGCGATAAATGCATCGCAAAACATGCCGCCACACTTGGATCGAAGAAATCGACCCCCATTCAGATGGCGTCCGCACTGCAGCGCCTGTCGCTGCTTGGGGCTGCCGGTGAGCACAAATCCAAAGTGCTTAAGCTGATTGCACACGAAGACGCGGATGTGCGCAATGCCGCATTAATCGCCGCACAAACGCTCGACAGCAGTGTTGTGCCTGCGCTGGCTGCGCGATTCGATGCCGAAACCGATCCCGTCGTGCGGCAGACGCTGTTCGAGACGCTGGCCAGATTCGACTGCGCCGAAACCCGCGCTGCTTTCGATACCCAGCTGCAAAGCGACAATCTCGCGCCACAGAACCTCGAAACCCTTTTGCGATACATCGCTCATCATCCGCACCAGGATCATCTCGAGCCGCTCATCGGCATGCTCCGACGCAACATTCAGCGCCTTCCTGCCGACAACCAGCCAGTTATCGACACCATTTCGACCGTCGCCAACCGCGTTTTCTGCACCACAACCCTGCAGGATAGCTGCCTCGCGGAAATCGAATCGTGGTACAGCTCGCACGCCGAACTGCCGCGCAACCAGTGGCTCATCGAAGGCTTCAAAGCTGCCGGTTACAGGGTCATCGGCCTGATGAACAGCGATATCCCGGTGCTGCTCGACGCCATCGACGGCCCGCGCCCGGTCAGCATCAACGCTCAGCTCGTTCTCAAAAAACTCGGCAAACTCGACAAAGACTCGCTCGACTGGTCGGCCGCCGACGCAAAATGGCACTACACCAAGCATTTCAAACGTCACAGCAAAAAATATAAAATCGATCTGTCGGACCGCGACGAAAAAGGCAACAAAATCGCCAAAGAAAAGACCAAAACCAAACGCAAGTAATAGCTATTCTCCGATAATGATATTTGGGCGGGGGGATGCCCCCCAACGGCGCTATCTCACTCTTTGGGCGACCTCATGGGGTCGCCCAAAAAGCTTCGATACGCGCCGCCCCCCCGTGCGGGGCTCTGCCCCGCAACGCCCCGGTCTGAAGATGCCCAATGTTCCTTGCTTCTTCACGCCAATCTCTTTTCTTGCAATTTCAGCCATTATTTGAATAATAGGCAATGCGGAGGCTCAAGTATGGCTTCCTTCTATTATGGGAACGGCGGACCGAAAGGTCCCCGTACTGTTCGAATCAGAATCCAGCCACACGATTTCCTCCGCACATTTTTGATTTATCGCTGTGCCAGAAGTTTTCTGGCTTTTTTTATATGCGGAGAAAAGCAATGGCTGGTCTGAATCATACGATCCATGGGCATTTTCTGGCACGTTATGGGTTATTCTTTGACCTGCCCGGACGCAGGGTTCAGGAGCATCAGACGCTGTCGGAATTCGCAGAACGCATTCTGCAGGCCGTTGAACTGATGCTGGTCGAAAAATACAACGTCTGCCTGTCGAAAGCCCTGCGCGATCATCTGTCGTCGTATGGTACGGATGAAATCATGAAGTTCTGGACCTGGTTTGAGCAGGTCTGGAAAGATGCAGGCAAGGCCGTTGGCGACCACGAGAACATGACGCCGCTGATGGGCGATTTCCCCAACCATATCCCCGATGATATGGATGTGCTTTGGATCAAGCGGTTCCTCACGCTGTTCCAGCCGATGCAGGACGACTGCCTGATTTGCGGCAAGAAAGATACCGTGGTGGAGCTGGAGCCATGTCATCACCGCGTCTGCATGCATTGTTTCAAAAACTATACGGGATGCCCGATATGCGGCAAACCGATCGACATGCACTCCGCTTTTTTAAAGAATCTGCAAACGATACAGGAACTCGACCGCAGCGCCTGGCCAAACGCGATTTATCTGGATCTGGGCCAGGATATCGACGCCTTTGCCCGCGAAAAGTTTAATAAGATGTGCCTGGTATCACAGGCGCTATCGCCGCAGGATATGGAAACACTGGATGTGATTCTTCAGGGCTATGGCGACAGGCTGCAGTCGTGGCTGCCGCAGACTTTTGAATCACGGCAGGTGCAGGCCGTCGTGCTCAACAAACTGATGCAGGCGCTTCCGGAAAATGTATGTTTGAATGTATTAAAGCGCTATTTGAAAAGCGCTACCGACGTTTTGCGCCTGATTGCCGTGATGTCGGGCGAAAATGGCACGCTGATGCCGCATACTGTACACAGAACTGCGCATTATAAAAAAGAAGCCAGCATCCTCGAAAAGCTCTCATTTGCGCAGTATCTTTCTTCCAGTGTAAAAAAATTTATAGAAGAACATCCGGCGGTGGAGACTGTACATTATGTACAAAAGTCTTATCAGATAAAAGTGACAAAGATGAGCCGCCGGCAGCGCCGCATGTTCCTTGAACTGCTGGAATCGTTTGACCAGAACAGGTTATGTGAAGATTTTTTGCGGCATCGTGCGCTGTGGGTGCGCGTTGGTGAATTTCTGCATCCCGGCGATTACGAAAAGCGTTTTCCAAAAGTCATCAAAGCTTTTGATGTGATTCGCAAAGGCATGTTTAAGTATTCCGAGGAAGAATACAAAAAGTATCCTTTTTTGTCACGTCCGCAAAAATGCAGGACCTGGCGTTCGCGTCTGGAATCGGCGATATCATCAAAAAATACCGAAGAACTGTTAAATCTGATGAAACAGCGGCCCGGCGAATTCGCCCGTCATATCGACAGAATTCTGCGGGGATTCGGACAGGACAGCGATTTCAGCGAATTTGCATCGAACCGCATTCAGTCTCTGAAAAATGATATATCTGCTAAAAATGGTAAAGATCTGCTGAGCAGATTTGTACAACTCACGCGAGGTGTCGTGACGGCATTTACAGAAGCCGCAAACGATTTGAACTCCAAGATACAATATACAAATCTGTTCAACGAATGTATTCCAAAATTGTCAACCCCAATGCTTGTACAGTTGTGGGGACATTTCGGTTCGCGCAAAAATAAGCTCAAAAAGCGTATATTCTATCCTGCTGGATGCAGCCGAAAAATATATTGGAGTGACGATAGACGGCCGGTCATTTCATCCATCTATACAAAACCCATTCGCAATGAAATTCTGGCAGAATTATTAAAACGGTTTGAAAAGAAACCGCATTTCGAACAAACAATTGTAGACGATGGATTGAAAACACTGACGTTTCCGTTTAACGAACGCAGCAGCGGCAGTGAAGCAATTCACGTATCGGCTGGATCTGTATTGGCAATGCCGCAGGATAATAATCAGCTGCGGTTGTTCCTGCACTGGTGCCAGAAACCAAAGTCGACGTGCGTCGATCTCGATTTGTCTGTCGCATTTCTGGATGAAGACTGGAAGTTGCGCAATTATTGTACATACTATCAGCTTCAATGCGCATCCAGCATAGATAAAAGCAAATATTTTGCGATGCATTCGGGAGATTTCCGGGCGGCCCCGCCGCCTCGTGGTGCCACAGAATACGTCGATTTGGACCGCGATCTGGCGCTTGCAGATGGCATACGGTATGCTGTGATGCTGGTTCAGGTCTATGCCGGTATCGATTTTGCCAGCCTGGAACGCGCATACGCGGGCGTGATGTATCGAAATGATACAAAGAAAAAAGCAGTATTTGATCCCCAGACTGTGAGATTTAAATATGCACTCACCGGCGAGGCAAAATCGTACATTCCCATTGTATTTGATCTCAAAACCGGAAGTATTCACGATATCCAGTGCTATACGACAAGCGGACAAGGAAATTCAAACCTG
>CAMKRB010000365.1 GCA_946415045.1 uncultured Myxococcales bacterium | reverse complement strand
ACCAGCTGCGACGACAAGCAAAAAGAGCACAAGCAACAGACGACGACCAAAATTGCCGCGAACTGCTTTGCGGCCGGTAGACTTTGTAATTTGTATTTCTTTATAATATTTCTGAATGAATTTATCGATTCGTTTTCCGGCATTCGTGGAAAATTTGCCGTCAACACCGAACCGAATTTCTTTAGCGTTCAGGTAAGGCGGCCGATGATAGCTGATGCACAGCATGTCGGATGAACTGGAAGATGCACCAACGCCGCCTCCAATCAGAGCGCCAACGACGCCGCCGACGAGACCACCAACAACTGCACCAGCTACAGTTGACAGCAACCCACCGCCTGGCTCTTTCCTTTGCATCGACTGAATCTGTGTATAATGAATTTGATATACACCACGCATCGAAGTGATGGAAATGCCATGTGTATGGACTCTGAGCGTGACCTTATCACCTTTTGACAAGATGTTGTCATTCTGCGATTCATACACCAAATCCAGTTTGGAAAACCAAATCGCCCGACCGATCGAAGGCTGCTGCGAATTGTATGTTGCCGGGCATTGGTCTTTGGAATCAGAAGCGCCTTCTGTTGCAGCAGATGGTGTTGTCAGCTCTGTTATGGCATGACGTCTATGGGCTGAATCGATATTGGCTTTTTTGAGTTCAGCTTCACATTTTTGGAATTCTTTTTTAAACGTTTTATTGTCGGGTTCAAGCAGCAGGATCTCGTTGCAAATATTCACTTTAGATTTGATATCGGCAGTATTATTATAGAGTTCCTTCAGCACTGCGATTTTGCCATTTCTGAATTCATTATTATCAGGCGCAATCACAATCAACTGATTATAGATTCCCAACCTTCCATTATAATCATCTGATGGCAGGGCAGCAAGCTGGTTGCTGAGAACGGCGAGGTTTGTATCTTTTTCTCGCAGGCGCATGAACTGCTCATACAGCCCCATAAAAATTCTGTCGTCTTTGGCGACTTCATAATAACGCTCCAAAGATACCTGTGCATCGTCATATTGCTTATTCTGAATTGCCGCTTTAAGATTCTCATAAATGCCTTCTTTGCAAAGCTCATATTCGTCCCGCAGATTACTTAGATGTACTTCCTGTGCAATGCGTTCAGCTTCCAGATTTCCTTGAACGACCGAAGCCTGATGGCGTTTGCTAGATCGGCGAGTTTCCCGATCACGGGCATCCGATTCATATTCATCGTCTGTTTTACGAAACTGTTTAAAAAATCCAAGCATTAATGTTCCTGTGATTGCGTCAGAATGCTGAGGTTCTATTCCGAACACGTGAATAAATCTAAATATCACGTCAAAGACGATACGATGGGAATCCTCCCAAAGCCGTTAAATTATATCATAAAATCCGGCGTTTGAGCAAAATTAATGCAGATACTCCGATGCATCTATCCATCCAGTAGCTGCAGTGCGACAACCAAGGGCTATGGATATGGAACGCCTAACGGCGTTCTGGCTTTGGGGATATCCGTTAACCCCCGGCGATGCCGGGGGCTATTGATATGGAACGCCTGGAGGGGGAAATCAAATATCCCACTCAGTATTTTCATCCATAAGCGCTGCCTGAACTTGATTGATATCCGCAAGATTTTTGAATGGACTTTGGGCGGCTAATTGATTAATGCTGTTTAGGCCAAGAGAAAGCATTTGTGTATTACTAGTACGCAAAGCTTCATCAACGACTTCAAACTGTTTGTTAAAAATGTCTTTTCGTTCATCAAATGTCTTGTCGAGATATGCCCTTATCAGTTCACTTGTTCTATTAATCTTTTCTATTGCAATATCGCGTTTGGCACGTATTTCTTCTCGTTTCGTTTCTTGCTCGGAAACAAAATGTACCGTGCCAACTGCTACTTCTGCCAAAACTCCCAAAGCTTTGGCGACAGTTTCAGGGTTTTTAAATCCATCCAGCGCTGCATCAACTAATACTCCTGAGAGTTTTTGCATGCTATGCTCGAAACTACCAGCCTCATGCTCTGATGTTTCTTCCACTTCATCCACTAACTCACCTTCTACAATTTTGTCCGTTTGCATAATAATCTCCTTGTTATGGCATTCATGCTAAACGATGCCATGCTTGTGATATTATAATTCCGTGTTTAAGACTTTTTCAGTCTTATCTATAATTATGTTTGCAGATTCATTTATCTTACCATCAGTATCAAGGACCGGAGTCTGAGCCAATTCGCTCATCGACTTGGCAATCAACGCATTCTGTTGGAACAATTGAATATGTTCATGATTCGTTTTATCAAATACCTCGATAATCGACTCAAGTTTTTCGAGCAAAGTAATTGCGCGCTCTTCTAGCTTGTGCGTAAGATCCTGCATTTCGGCGATGCGCTTATTAATCCCATCCAGCATAACCCAGCTTTGCTTGATTTCAGCTGCCCATTTGCTAACTTCAGCAAGATACTGTTCGCTCTCAGTATTCTTTTTGGAATAATAAGCAGATGCCAATGCACCCATTGCAATCGTCGCAGGTAATACGGTTGCTGCTGCAGTAATTGTTGTTAGAACCGCAGCACCTGCAGCCATTCCGCCGCCACCAGCAGCCAAAGATCCACCACCAAGCCATGCTAAAATAGCGCTATGGGCCGCAGCTCCGGATAACGCGCTAATCGCAGTTCCTGTGCTCGCAGCACCAATGGCTGTTACTGTAGCAGTTACTAAGATTGGGGTACCAACTAGTCCAACCGCAGCAAAACCACCGCCAACAGCCAAAGTTTTCATTGCTTCAGAAGCTTGCATATCGATTTGTTTCATCTCGGCAAGTTCGCGTTCTTGGAGATCAATTGCTTTTAGTAGTTCATATTCTTTCATTTTAGAGCGTTGATTCAGACGTTCCATACATTTAAGGAATCGTCCGATCGTATTGTGCATTGCCTCAAGACGATATTTTCCAAATTCCTCGAGCGTACTATTTAATTGATCTCGTCTGTTCTTGGTTTCTTCTTCAACCTCGGATTTTAATCTATCTGCTTCTTCCTTGTTGTTAACGCTCATTTGGCGTTCCTGATATGCATGAACAGCTGTTACATATTTTAAGCCTTTAACGAACTTAGACTCATTACCATTTACGCGCTCATCTATATTCGATTGTTCTTTTGAATTATTAGGTTTAAGAAAATTTTCTATTGCTTGTGTGGCCTCGCTGTTAGAAGGATCTCGTTCAAGGATCATATTCCATAATCTTATTACCAAACCATTGTTATGTGCTTTATATTTTGCTGTATCTATCATCATTTTAATTAAAATGATTTGTTCTTTTGGATCTTCATGCAAATTCAATTCCTTAAGTTGGACTTCGATTAATTTATTCCAGTCTTCATCTTCTGTATATATCAACATTAACTGCTCGATGCCTTCGGAATTTGTCGGGTCAATTTCGAGGACTTTTTCATAATACTTAATTGCATCGCCTTTGAAGAATGGTTTATCACGATAAATGTTCGCAATCTTCAAATACAAATCTACTTTTGTTTCGTCAGCTGAAACATCAGCTCGCGCAGCCAAAAGCGAAGCATAATTACCCCAGTCATCTTTGTATAATTCAGATAATGCTTCAAATGCCTCAATATTTTTGGCATCTCGATCAAAGATTTGTTTCCATGAATCGATTGTGAGTGCTTTGTCATTGAGTTTATTCTCAGCAATATCCGCAATACATTTAAAAATCGAGACTTGTTCATAGGTGTCAACAGTATAGACAACTCGTTTCTTAAGCAGATCAACCAATTGCTTCCATGCATTTGTCTCTGTATAAATAGTGCTTAATCGTTCACACACTTCATTATAGGATGGATTCTCCATTGGTTTATCATCAAGGTAAATCAATCTAAGGGATTTCTCGAAATAAGTAATAGCATTAGAT
>CAMKRB010000364.1 GCA_946415045.1 uncultured Myxococcales bacterium | reverse complement strand
AGCCGCGAAAAATATGCGCTTACGGCGCAAGCCGTCCGAAAAAGAATGTAGGAAATGTATGATTTATCGCATCGTTTCAACCTGCATCGTGTATCCATCGGTTGAAAAACGAATGGTGCCATGCAGATCGGTGCGATAGATAGATGATTGGATGCCGGAGAATCGATCGCGTACCGGTTTGTGCGGAAAATGGTATCGGTTGCGTTTGCCAACGCTGAATATCACAGCTCTGGGCCTGATGGTATCCACCCACGGCTGTGATGAGGCACTGTTCGAACCGTGATGACCGGCTTTCAGAATGGTTACGGGTTTGAGCTTGTACATTTCGAGCATCTGTTCTTCAACTGCGACGCCTGCGTCACCCATAAACAGCGCCGAAAACTGATGATATTCAAGGCCGATGACCACCGATCTTTCGTTCTCATTCAGCGTCCCAAGTTCCTGCAGAATGCCTGTGCCTCGCGCATCCGGCCAGTAGATATCCAGATCTACTTCCCCGTATCGCTGATGGCTCGGTAATTTTGCAATTGGAACAATGGGGATATCTTTGGATTGTATATATCTTTGATATGTCGGCATCTCTTCGGTGGAAATCTGATTTACCCAGACCTCGCCAATACTGCATGATTCGATGACCGGCTGGATACCGGCGATGTGATCGTAATCGCCATGCGTAAGAATGAGCGTGTCAATATGACGAATACCAAGGGTTTGCAAATAGGGCAGCATCCGGGTTTGACCCGCATTTGCATCTTTTTGTATTTCGGATCCGATATCAATGACCATGATATGGCCGTTTGGAAATTCGATGAGCGTCGCATCGGCCTGACCCATCGCTATGGATGAAATGCGCAGATCGTCGTGCAAATGGTAGATGCGCGGATAAATTGATGAAATGATGAGCACTGCTGCTGTGAGGAATGTAATGGCTGAAGTCGCCAGAATGCGGGGCTTTGATGGCCTGAAATAAAAAAGTACAGCAAATGCAGCCAGTACGCTGAACGCGAGTACAAGCGGTGTCGCCGGCATTTCGGTATAGGTGAATGGTATATATTCCGAATAGTCATTTGCAAAGTCGACGATAAGTGTTTCGAAAAACCCGCATAACCGCGCCGGATAGACAGCAAACGGCAAACCGGATATCAGCGCGATTGCGGTGATGATCGACACCGGCATGAGTATGAACGATACGTAGGGAATCACTATGAGATTGGCTGCAATGCCGGTGACGGGCAGCATGCCGAAATGCGCGATAACAATGGGCGCTGTGGTGACAGAGGTCGATAATGTCATCATGCACATGCTGCACAGTGCTGCCAGGCATTTGCGCATTTTGTCGGATATATTGAGCTCGATCAGCTTTGGCTGGATGTATAAATCGTACAGATGCATGCCCTGGATGATGCCGAGGATCGCACTGAACGAGAGTTGAAATGCGATGGAGAAGAGTGCATTGGGATCTGCGATGAGAATCAGCATACCTGCGATCGCGAGTGTTCGTGTGCGTTCCGATTTGCGGCAGAACAGATGCGCCAGACAGCACAGGGTCATCATGAGAAGCGAACGCTGTGCGCTCACCGGTGCACCGACAAACAATAGATAAATCATCAGTACGGGCATGGCTGCAGCGACCGCAAACCTGCGTCGTCCGAATCGGCGCATGATCCATTTGGAACGGCTGGCGATTCTGGCGAAAATGAACGAAATGACGAGCGCGACGATGCCAAAATGCAGTCCGCTGACGGCGAGCACATGGGCGATGCCGAGTTGTGCAAAAGTGGCGCGGGTATCGTCTGAAATTGCGCGACTGGCCCCCAGAACGAGCGCAGGCAGCAGACCGTGTGGACTATGGGAACACAGGATTTGATAGGCATGGTGACGCGCTTTTTCGAGCGAGGCAATGATGCCGTTTGCGGGATGCAAGATGGTAAGCGCATCCTGTGGGCGACGGACAAACATGCAGTCGATGGCGTGGATTTTGGCCCATGAACGGTTGTCGAACATGCCCGGAACGTCGGGGGCTTCGAATGGCTCGAATCGGCCGGTTGCCGAAAATGCTGTGCCACGGGCCAAACCGGCGGAGGATTCGTGAGGCTGCAGGCGCATGCGGATTTGGACCTTATCCGTGCTTTGGAGGGAACCACATCGATAATGGTTGAGACGCGCCGTGATCTGGCTGGAACCGGGCTGGATTTCGGTGATGACGCCCTGGATCTCGCACGATGTATGTTGGGGAAGCACAGTGCGGAGATGCGGCTGGCCAGCCAGAATGCCATAGGATATCCACAGTACCATCCATGAGACAAGCCAGATGGCGATGATGCCTGCGTTCGGTTTGGAGATGGCCTGATGCAGACAGATTGCGATGATGATCAGGTCTATGGCGATGATAAGGCAAATGATGCCTGAAGCGGAGAGCGGCATGCAGGAACCGCACAGGATGCCTGCAGAAATTGCAGCGAACGACAGGTGGTGCGGCAACAGGCGGACCTTTTGGTGGCGGTGCAGGTATTGTTTTTCGAGACCGAAAGCAATGGCTGTGACTTTCATGGGGACCTTGGCAAATGGCTGGCGATGCAGGTGAACGCAGTGCGGTACAACTGCCGGGATTTGAGGGGGTAGCGGCGTATGGGGCGCAGCCCCATAGACGCGCAGGGGGAGACTTCCCCCTTTTGAAAAAAAAGACTGGAGTGAAGCGGTGTGTACGTCTTGAAATCGTTCGATGAATGATGACGGGCAAATGGCGTTTGTGACAAAAAAAAGCCAAAAAAAGACTACCAACCGGCGATAAATTGGGTAGATTACGATGGCGGGATGAACCGTTATGGGGCGTGTGATGTCGGAGAGGAAACTAGAAAAACTGGCGAAAGTGCTGGCGTTGATGGTATTGGCGCTGGGGTGTGGCTGTTCGGATTCGGACCGGGACGATTCGCTGTACTGCCTGAAGCAGTGTGACGGGCGGACGTGCGGGACTGATGGCTGCGGCGGGACTTGCGGCACTTGCGGGTTTGGAACGGTATGTATTTCGGGGACGTGCCAGTCGACGAGCTGTGCGCCGAATTGTCCGCCGGAATGCGACCCGAAATGCACGGGTGAGGAGATTTGCAAGGCCGGGCGCTGCATAGATCCCGGTGAATGCGACCCCAAATGCGGTGAAGGTTATGAATGCATCGACGGCGAATGCAGCGAGATTTGCGTGCCCTATTGCACCGACCGCGAGTGCGGAAGCGACGGCTGCGGCGGGACGTGTGGCGAGTGTGATTCGCGGTTCACGTGCAACGATGCGACGGGCCAGTGCATGGACTGGCGGGTGACCGGCAAGCTCACGATAGAAAAACGAAACGTGAAATATAGTAATTATCAGCTTCCGGTGCTCGATAAGAGCGAATTCGTTGTGGTTCCCGGCATTGATGTGTCGTTGTATGATTATGAAGGTCAACTGCTTGGAACGGCAAAGACTGCAGCAGATGGCACTTTTGATATTGCGGCACCGCGTCTGCCGCTGTCGTCAGACTGGCTGTCGGTTGTACCGGTTTATCGTGTAAATGATAAGTTACAATTCGCTGTTTTGGTGGGCAATGTAAACAATAATGCCAACTATGATCTATGGCAGTGGACGATTAAATTATCAAACTATACAGCACCGGATGCGCCTGGTGATATGGGCGAGATTCGCATCACCGAGAGACAGCATTCGGGAGCATTGTATCTATACAATTTGGCGTCGAAGGCGTTTGAAACACTTATTGCGAGCGGCTTTGAGGATGATTATACAAATCTGCCGTCGATAGGTATTGTATGGAAACCCGGTATTGTATGGGAGTGCGGAAGTTGTTATATCAATGCGCAGCCAAGTGTAGTTGGTGATACAATTCTGGAAACAACGATGCTGATAGGC
>CAMKRB010000363.1 GCA_946415045.1 uncultured Myxococcales bacterium | reverse complement strand
TGCGGTCTGTTCCGTTTTCTGTGCGGTCTGTTCCGTTTTCTGTGCGGTCTGTTCCATCTTCACTTCGAATTGTTTATTCTCTTTTTTATTTATCGCCATCAGATAATCGTTGTACTGCAATGAAACAGATGTTCGGCGAAGCTCGAGATTCTCCTCAATACTTGGCAAAGGCAACCCTGCCTTATTCCAATAATGATATATTGTACAAAGCCCTGATCCGGCGTGTTCAACGATTTGTATTAAATTGAAAATGTGAAATAGAGTGCGGTTGCGGCAATCGCTGATTCCACCCGAGATTGCTGTCCTAACATCCAAACGGAAAAGACCTGGATTGGAAAATACAATGGTTTTCGGCCCTTTGTCGATAACGATTCCCAACCGCTCGTTGTAATCGGCATGGACGAGACAATTCGCCAAAACCTCCCTCATGGAAACATGTAAAAATGTCGTATCCTCCCGAAAAACGCCATTAAGCCTGAATGGTACTTTTATGCTGGATGTCAGACGTTCAATGATTTTGAAATAAAACTCGAAGACATTACCACTCCATGTACTGTCTGTCACACACACGCGATCCGTCCATCGAATGTCAATCTCTTGAGTTTCACGATAGTCGAGAAAGTAATTCGGATAGATTCCAGTGATGGTCAGGTAATCACCAAAAGCCAGAACACCAGCTCGCGTCGGACGAATGATATTTTGTATATCTTTCTTTGCTGCGCCGATCTTCAACAAAAACTCATCATCAGGCAAGCTTTCCCATACATGATTTGGCTTTCTGTTGCCAAAAATTGTCCGATAACGCCGAATCGAATCAGCATTCAGGTTCGATATATCCAACTCATCAACAATTTTGCTATCCAGCGACTCGTCTGTATTGTCACGCAACATCGCCAAAACCGCCTCACGTGTACAGCGAAAGTCACCATCACCATTCCGGCAGTACGTCCCACGAAACATGTCAGGTCCAATATAAACAGGCTGCTCATGCCTGTCAGCTCGCGGCACTTCAATGATGACAATGGATTTGCCATCCAGTTCTGACACATAGACGTGGCGCTCAAAGAGGACAGATACGCTAATTTTATTCGGATTATGAATACACGCCCAAAATTCCGAAATCAGCTTTTGTGGGTCGGAAACCCCCTCAACGCAAAACTGTTTCCCACTTTCCCGAACGCCAAGCAAAATCACGCCGCCATCCGTGTTGGCGAACGCAGAATATGTTTCCCATAGACTCTTGGGCAAGCCATTCGAGGCGAGTTTGCACTCAACATTTAAATTTTCCCCCGACTTGAGCAACTCTCGAACATCAATCATGGCAGCCCTCCTCTCCTGCACTCATCTTATTTCACGTTTTCGGCACAGATGCAATCCGTAACGTTCCGCTCCTCCCGCTATTGCCTTTCAGCCCTCCCCTCGCCACTGCCGCCACTACGCCTCGCTGGGCGCGTCTATCTGCGATACGCCTCGCCGGCGCGTCTATCTGCGATACGCCGCGCATCACCATCCTCGCCTATGGGCGGCCACTGCCGCCCATACGGCTCGCTGGTTTTACGGGCGACCACACGGGGCCGCCCGCATACGCCTCGCTGCGCGTCTATCTGCGATACGCCGCGCCATTGGCCTATGCGCGTCCGCGCATACGGCCAATCAGAGACGTTCCACGGAACGTCTCTGCCATGATTTCGCGCGTCTATCTGCGATACGCCGCGCTGCGGCCGCTATGGCTGCGCCATACGCGTCCGCCCCCGCCCACCCACAAAAAATCTCCGACCACCTGTATCAAAAAAACGGCCCTTTCTTTGGCCCACTTTTTCAGCTCTCTCAGAGCAGGAGATTTTTATGAAAACAAATAGAAAAGGTTTCACCCTCATCGAGTTGATGATCGTCGTCGCCATCATCGGTATTCTGGCCGCTGTCGCTATTCCGGGGTTTATGCAGTATATTAAGAATTCAAAAACGTCCGAAGCTAAGACGAATTTGAATGCACTCTCTAAAGGTGCCGTTGCATATTTTGAGGCGGAGCATTACTCACCGGATGGTATGAGTGCGACATCAAAACAATATCCAACTAATACTAGTGGCGCAACGCTTGGTGTAGTAGCATCTGCTAGCACTATTGGACAAAAAGTTAACCCATTGAAGAGCTTAAAACTCACAGGTGAGGAAGCTGCTGCAATGCACACAGGCAATGACGTCGCCTCTGCAGAAACATTTGTAGCACTTAATTTTGAAATCAAAAGTCCTATTTATTATTATTATCTATATAAAGGAGATGGAGTGGTGATGCCAGAGGAAGGAACTACTGCTCCTATACAATACCAAAAATCACACTTCGCCGCATCTGCAACAGCAAGTCTAAGTGCAGCGACAGATTCTATGTTTTGCATAACTGGTACACATGAAGGCCAGATATCTGCATTACGTGAAGGAGTTGGAAGCGCTGCTTGTGGCAATGCAAATTCAGTTACGCTTCCGAAAGACTAATGGTTAATGGAATACCTATTATGCGACGCGGATTTACGCTCATAGAACTTATGATTGTTGTGTCAATAATAGGTATCCTTGCAGCTATCGCAATACCAGGATTTTTGGAGTATATCAAAAAGTCTAAAACATCCGAGGCGAAGATAAATCTGGACAGCATTCAGAAAGGTGCTCTGACCTATTTTCAGGCAGAGCACTATTTTGATTCGGGCATGTCTACACGCACACGCATTTATCCAGAAGCAGAAACAGTAATAGGAATCGGGCATCCTGCTTCAGACGAAACTGTTGCGCAAAAGTATCCTCCGAGTGAGATTGAAGATACATTGAAGACCGCACCTTGGGTTGATTTGAAGTTTACCCTGACCACCCCGTATTATTTTTATTATCTGTATAATTCCAATAACAATACAAGTCCGAGTTTTCAATCGTCTGCCTCAGCCAGCCTAAACGAACCATGTGATGCCATTTTTATTGTAGAAGGTCGCTCGGATGGTTCCGCAAGCGGTATTTTGGATATGAGCGGTGATGCTTCAAAATGCAATGTAGCTGTTGCACCATAAGAGAATCTGTATGATGACGGTATCCAGATTACAATCAGGCGGATTTACGTTGATAGAACTGATGATCGTTGTTGCGATCATAGGAATCCTTGCCGCGATTGCAATACCAGCTTTTTCGAAATACATCGATGATTCTCGTAAATCTGAAGCGATTGAGAATCTGCGCTCGATATCCGATCATGCCCTTGCATACTTTAATACCGAGCATTATTACTCCAGTAATGGTTCCGACAAGACCGACGGTAAGTATCCGGGATGTCAGGCTGGGGATAATACAGCAGCAGAAGCATGCGATAATACCACTGATTCGTGTCTTGGATATCCAGTATCAGGCTCAGCCCGAATTGGTGTCCGCATGGATCCAAGAGAGATGAATTGGGAGCGACAGCCCTGGATTCGTCTGGCATTCCACATCGAATCACCAATGTATTATTGCTATACCTATACTACGGGCGCAGATTTAAGGTCGTTTACCGCCGAAGCAGAAGCCAGTCTTTCGGAAGAAAAAGACTCAAAGTATCGTGTAACCGGCGATGAACATGGCAAAATCAGCCATGTGATCCAGGTGAAATAGCGATTATTTTAGTCTTTTGAAATTAGGGATGAGCTGTGCCACGCGCGTTGAAGACGCGCAACGTCACAGCCTTGAGTGAAACCCCAGGAAATAGCGGTTGCAATTGAACCGCGCCCCGAAGGGTCGCAACGACGTCACTGTTGTGGTGCTTCCATCAGCTTTTGGAAATCGGCTTCGGAAATGTTTAGGCGTTTTGCTGCTTCGGAGATGGATATAACGGCATCTTTGACCAGGCTCACCAGCGTGTAAATTTTCCCGTCCTCTTTCCCTAGCT
>CAMKRB010000362.1 GCA_946415045.1 uncultured Myxococcales bacterium | reverse complement strand
TATTGACTGCAAGGCAATAGTCGCGCCCGCAATGCGTATGGGCGCAAGCCCATAGCATGCGCTGCATACAATCAATAACAGAAGTATAGAAATACTAATAATTGTGCGGTCGAATTGCAGGATTATTTGAACGTTTTTCTGCTTCGCGGTAGATAGATTGGGCGAGTTTGTTGTGTGGCCGCAATTCTATCGCCTGTTTGGCAGAGCGCAGTGCACGGTTGTTCTGATCGAGTTCCAGTGCATATTTGGCGTCGCACAGAGCGAGATAGAAACGGTATTTGGCTGTATTTCCTGCGGTGTTTCGATATTGCAGGAAGATTTGTGGAATATCGTGTTTATACCATTCTATGTCCCAGGCTTTTCCATAAAAAACGCTATAATACAATCTGAGTCTCCAGTATTCTTCGTCGTTTCCAAGCGTTGCCTGGGTTGTTTCGAAATATTTGAACAGTTGATCGTATTGTTGTTTTTGTATAAAAGCCTGAGCTCTGATGCGGAAAATTGCAGGAGTGACAGGATAATCCCGGACGAGTTCTGCGACAAGATCGCAACCTTCCGGAAAATCGATGGCATTGTATAGTTGATAAGACAGTTCAGCGATTAGTGGCTTGTGCTCTATATCATCCGGAATGTCCTGAATGAGTTTTTGAGCGGTTTCGGGACGGTTGTTGTTGAGGAGTGCGGCGATGAGCACGCGGATTGACCCGTTTGTTGCCGGGAGATAGAGCGTGCCGGAGTTGAGCGCGGCAGCCTCATTCATCGCAATGGCGCGGAGGTTGGGATTCTCGTCGGCAACGCGGTATAACAATTTTATCGCACATGATTCGTCGCCGATTGCCATGCATAGTTTGGCCAGATGCAGCATTGTATACGGATTGTGCGGCGATAGTTTATTAGCCGAAGAATACCATTGATAAGCCTTTTTATAGTATTCAAGCCGCTGGTTGCTGTCGGTGGAAATGTGTGCGTCGCGCAACAGCTTTTCGCCCATAATCGTTCGGATTTCGGTGCTGGCTGGGCGGGTTTGGAAGTTTTGATACAGAACCTGCCGGACTTTTTCTGGATCATTTTGTTGGGTGACTGCGTTGTTAAGTTTTCGAATTCCGGATTCGGTGATGCCGTCTCTCCAGAGATGATTTGTGGCGATTACTGTAATTGTGCCAATGATTAGAATGATGTACCCGGCGCTCATTCGTATCGTTTGTGATTTGCACAAAGAGACTTCGGTGACTTTGGTTTTCCCGCGTTGCCAGCGTTTGCGGCGGCCTTCGAGAATACCGCATGAAATCCAGAAGGGCAGGGCGACGGTCCAGTATCGAAGATTGAAATCGAAACAGTTTTGGATGAGAAGTGCGATGACACCTGCGATGAGACCATAAATGCTGGCGCGCTCATCGGGATGTTTGAGAAATGTTTTAATGATGCACAGAATGCCGGCAAATCCCAGAATGAGGATGATCAGTCCACAAATCCAGCCATATTCCAGAATGATTTCCCAGTATTCGTTTTCGGCGTGCCTGAATCGCTTTGAAAAAGGGAAACTCTGATACTGCGGGTAGATATCGGCGAATGCGGAACGCCCGGTTCCTGTGCGTCCCCAGTCTTTGCTCATCTGCCAGAAATCGCCATACATCTGGGTCTTGGAAAACTGTTTTTGTGCGATGTCGTCGTCAGCCGACAGTTCCATTCCCTCTGTATCAAACGTGATGGGGGTTTCTTCAAATTCAGCCTTGAGACTGCTGATTACCGGGGCTGATACAAAGACGACAGCGACAATCAGGGCGAACAGACAGGCGAATACGATTAGGCTGTGTTTGAGTTCAATGCGGTGTTTGGAAAGCCACAAACCGGCGAACAAAACGATATGCCCAAGCGCCCATCCCAGAATGGCACCGCGGCTTTTGAGCATGATGAGCGCAAAACTGAAAGCGACATAAACCAGCAGCCAGATACCGCGTCTTGCGTTGGCCTCGTGGTGTCTCTGACTGAATGAAGTGCCCAGCGCCATCAACGCCATCAGCGCCATGACACCAGATGTGTGATTGGGATTGACAGGCAGTCCGATATGCAGAGGCGAAATTTGGCCGGTTGGTCCGAATGAAATATCGAATCCAGCGTATCTGAGGGCGAGCATGGCGACGATACAGGCTGCGGCAACTGCCATGGAGCGCATGAGGCGATTCATCACGATGCGTTCGCAGGTGATGGCAGCCGTCATCAGGTAGATGCCCAAAAAACCGCACAGCATCACAAGTGCATAAGCTGTTTTGCCGGGTGCGGCCGTCAGATAGCCCCAGGTGGAGCTGTTGCCCAGGTTGGCCAGGGTGTCGGATTCGGCATAAAGAGCAGCCGATTTGGGGGACAGGACAGAAAGAATGCTCAGGGGAAGCGGGATGATTGAGCACAGCGAAAGCAAAATCATGAAAATCAACATCCATCCGAGAGGTCCAAACCCCTGGAATGGCGTGAGATAGCTGTAGAGTAGCGCTCTGTTCGGAGATTTTGTTAAACGGGAAAAGATGGGATGCTGTGCAAAAAGAACGATACTTGCACCGATAATTGCAAGAATGGTGATGCCGAAAGCATCTGCCCAGTGAATTCCGCTGCAAAATGCCCACAGCCCCAACAATATGACATACAGAACACTCAGAATACGAATCATTTTTAAGTCTCAGGTGTGATATTAAAATGCATTAAAACACGATCACAGCCCCGGATATTTTTTCAATTACCGCGGGATTCGCGAAAATTCGTTGTCGTCATGCCCGGAGGTATCAGGAGCCGACGATACTTTCAAAGAGCCCGGATGCAGGCCAGATATTGTATACAAAGTCAAAATAATCGATGGAAGTGCCATGGATTTCTGATCCTGAAACCTCTGAATCGTCGCACAGCATGATCTGTACGATTAGTCCGGGCTCAGAGTCGAGAGAAGTCTGGTTGGAACCGCTTCTGGCAATCATCGTGTCTGCGGTGACGGTCTGGCCCTGGGTGACATTGATTGTAGCCAGGCTTGTGTATTTGCACAGGATATTGCCCTGATGCCGGATGACGATGACGTATCCGGCATTATCATTATCCTGATATTTGCCGCAATACGTGACGGTTCCCTGCATCATCGGATAAACAGGAGTACCGATGGGGACGATGAAATGCGCTTCGCTTGGGTGCTGCTGCAAAGTATACTGATTGGCGAAAACAAGAGGAGGCACAGCGATTTGAGCACCGGTGCGGAATAAATCTCCAAGCCAAAGTTGTGTGAATGCTTCGAGCTGAACGATGGGAGGGGCAACAAAATCGGTCAGACGCCGCCAGGGTTGTTCCCGAATCGCATCAAAATCTTCTTTTTCCAGCCGCAATAGAATCTGGCCATTGCAATCCGCGATATCGACGCAGCGCAATTTTGCGTGCAAAATCAATTTTAGCGGCATGAGCTGTGGGCTGGCCAGCAGCTCATGCAACGCATTGGATATCCACTCGCGTCTTCGGGACTGTGTGCCGATAGATGCAAGCGGCAAATAGATACCGTCACCAGCGTCAACATCTCCACGGATTTGTGCGGCAATTCCAAGCGCCCAAGAACGCAGGGGGTTCGTTTTGCCGGGCCAGTATCGTTCAGCTATTTCTGTGTTATCACTGTTTGAAATAAACAGCGTCGTGCGTCCGCACGATATCATGATGCCAGAGGGCATCTCGAATGCGATGGTCTGTGACAGCCTGTTTGATGCGATGCTTTGTAATCCTTGTTTAAGCAATTCGATTTGTGGTGATGTGAGCACATTGAGCGGCCCAATCTGGCGGTCACCAAGCTGAATGTATTTACCGCTGCCTGGGACTTTCTGGTTTCCATCCTTGTCAAAGTCCTGAATCCGGTTTTCATCCTTGTCAAAGTCCTGAATCCG
>CAMKRB010000361.1 GCA_946415045.1 uncultured Myxococcales bacterium | reverse complement strand
CCGATTTCTTCGTCCGGCGTAAATGCAACGCGCAAATCCCCATGCTTGATGTCGGGATGCTCGATCAGATACTGCATAGCTGTCATAATGGCAGCAACTCCGGATTTGTCGTCGGCACCAAGAAGCGTCGTACCCGATGCAGTCACAATATCGTTGCCGATTTGTTCCGCCAGTTCCGGGTTATCCTTAAACTTGATGACGATATCGTTGCGATCCGGCAAAACGATATCCTGCCCCTGATAATTCGCATGGATAATGGGTTTGACATCTGCCCCGCTCACTTCGGGGGACGTGTCCACGTGCGCAATAAAGCCCACCGTCTTGGTCTCGTATGAAACGTTGGAACGCAAAGTCGCTGTAACATAGCCATGCTCGTCGAGATCGACATCCGACAACCCCATATCACGACACTCATCCCGCAGCAGCCGCAGCAAATCAAACTGCTTTTTTGTCGACGGATAACTCGTGCTCTCCGGATCCGATTGCGTATCAATCTTTACATAACGAACGAAACGCTCAAGAAGCGCATCATAATAACGACTCAGCATACTTCAGCTTCCTTTATCAAAAATGACTGGCAAAAAAACCAGCAGTTCAGAAATGCCTTTTATGATTTTGAGCAGATTTTGCAACACGAAATGGTGTGGATTTGACCCACCGGGTGTTTTTTTTGGTTTTCCACCCTCGCTTCCGCGCTTCCAATCGGCTTATGAACTTTTTTTTCGATAATTGATTGATTTTCTGGCATTAAATATGAATAGTAATCACTGCAGGTCTTTTCAGGTGACTTCTTGTCACCAGCTCGTTTTTATTTTGGAGGACATGATGAGAAAAATGACACGGTTGTTCGCAGGTATTGGCATGGCTTTATGTATTTCGTGCGCTTTTGCAGGTTCTGCAATGGCAAAATTGCCCGCAGATATGGCTGAATTCGAAGCCCGCTATGCCGAAGAAGCCAAAACGCCCGAAGGCGCAGCAAAACTCTGGCTCGAAGCTGCATTTCTTTACAGCGATCCTTCCACCCGCGATCTCGGTCGCAAAATGCTGATCGCCGTCATGAAAGACCTCCCGCAGGATTTCGAACGCAATGCAGCCCACTCCACCATGGTCGATCGCCTCAAGAATGAACCCCAGACTCAGCGTTCATTCTGCGCCGGCAGCTCCCCCGAAAATGGTTACAAAGCCGATTTGAACAATTGCGAAATCACCGTAACCCGCTCGGTCGAAACCTATCAGGGTGGCTGGAATGTATTCCTGCAGAGCTCCGGTGCCGATTCTCCCCGACAGGTCAGCCTGATGAAAGTCGGTGATGTTTGGAAAGTCTATCAGCCCGCCGGTCTGTATATGGGCATCAAACCTCCAAAAAAGTAAGCTGCATTTCATTCTCTTCACCTATACCCGGCATGAAGTCAAATTGGCTTCATGCCTTTTGTTCGTCCCCAGACGGGGACTTTTTTTTGAGTTTTTTCAAATGAGACTTCGTCTCTTTTTTACAGAACTGCCTGCCGAAAGCACGTTGAATGCGCTCGACCGCAGACTGTCTGCATTGGCCAGATCTCAGGAACCCATCGATGGTGGACGTCGATTGTGGATTACTCATATTCCCGAAACCATCACTCGCCCTTTTCTTCACGCGCGAGCTTTTGATTTGTTCGTTTCGGCTCTCAGGTTTTCTACGGCAGAAATCGAAGATTTTCGAATCGGCATCGGGGCAACACCAAAACGCGTCATGATTTGCCATGCCCCAGACGAATCACCCGAATCCCTTGAAATCTGTTTTGCCATCGCTGCCGAAGTCATGTCCAGATGCGCCGCTCTGCTCAATATCAGCGAATCACTGGGCAAACAGATGTTCCACATAAAACCGCCCCTCGATGACGAGTTCCCTTCACATTTGCTTGACGATTTCCCTGGTTCCGTTTACGAAGTAGCCCACGAAAAGGCGGACGGCGATCTCGGGTTGGAATGGTTTGTTGACGCAAGATGGCTCCGTTCCTGGTCTCAACAACATTACAGACACCTTCAGGCCGACGCTCATTCAGAAGTTTCTCGCTTTTCATCTCTCGATTATACCTAGACGCCCTTCAAAGGTGGTCTTGCTACAAAGGACAACACTTATGCTAATTACAACCGCATTGGATAAAATCTTCCAGATCCTCGATGAAGACGATCCTGCCAAACACGCAAATAACCTGCGCTCCCTGCTCAACAGCATGCGTAAAGGTCTGCATCGGAGCGGACTCGATGACGAAGTCATTGATGATGTCAATGAATACATCGATACATGGCTCGTCGAAGAAGCCATCGAAGAAGATATCGATTCCTTTATCGAAGAAACCAACGATATCTACGACAAAGTCGTCGATGAAGATGAAGATGAAGATGACGACGACGAGGATGACGACGACGAGGATGATGAGTATTAATCAGCCTTTGTCATCTGCGTCTTTTGTGTGAGATCTTCCGGCTCTGGCGAATCACTTTGTCGATCATCTCATCGTCTATGGGTTCGCCACTGAATGCCGCGGTTTCGATATCTCTGCAATAGGACGACAAATCGGGATACTTCTGAATGATCCCCCTTACAACCACATCTTCATAGAGCTCGTTCGGCGTTTTATAGCCCCACTTTACCGGTGTTTCAGACAGCCTGGCGCATACCGCTTCAAAACATGCTATCACGAAATTTCTGCGGGTCTTGAGGCGAATCACATGACGGCCAACGGCTTTTACCGTTCCGCGCCACGAGACATAGTCAGGATGTGCAATGGATAACCTGGCATTCTGGGGTATCCGGAACGGCCAGTTGTCTGGATGCAGCTGCCGTTCTGTTTTGTCTTGTACCATATCAATGGTAACACTGGCTGGATCAACGATTTCGCCGGTATTGTCATCCACACAGACGATTTCAAGCGTCTTGGGCCGGCCTTCCGTTTTTTCTGCAATACCGTCGGGCCAGTCTTCCACCTGCGTTTTCTGATGATTCGCCGACCATTTCTCTGGATCAGGCAGTTTGGGAAGTGTTCTGGAACGACACAGTGCTCGCCCGATTAACAGCAAAATCGCCAGCAATCCAAAACCGCTCAAAACGATCCAATGAATCCGGCGACGACTGAATCGGATCTCAGGCACACACAAATTCCAGCTTTTTTGACCAGCCTCCGGACTGGCATCATGCCTCTGAGCTGTGATCTCAAAACAGCCATCATTCTCATCCCCCAGGTTAAACAATACTGCTCCATCCTGAACTTCTGATTCAAACTCAAGCGTCCTCTCCGAATCCGTTAGAGACAACAATACGCGCATACCGTCAAATACAGCATCATGATGCTTCAGTTTTATTCTAATCCAGGCAGATGACGCCTCTGTCCATGTCTCGATACCGTCAAAGAGCTCGTCATACAGAAAAACTGTGTGCTGCAATCTTTCCGGAAAAAAACTGATCGATTCATTCAGGTTGGCTTCGATCGTCATATTTCCCGGTGCTCGCTCCGGCAATGCAATCGTCACTGGCATTTTCGAAACCCCCGGAGCCATGTGCACTCTTTGTGATTCAGATTCGGCGACGACCATCCATTCGGCATCCAGATTAAAACACGCCCCTGGAACACGCGATATTTCAAAACTCAGTGGATAACCTGTCGGCCAGATATCTGATTCAAATTGCAGCTGTCCCTCACAGCGACAGCGTTTTACCGAAAACGTAACCGATTCATTGCTGTCCAGAAACCCATCGTGTCCAACAAAATTCGCTTCTGCCCGATATGCCCCCGGGTCCAGCTTTAACTCCAGGTTTCCGACGCCTTCATCATCCGTGGGAACAAAATAGTCTTTCACCAGACTACCCTGCGCATCCAAAATGCGAACTTGCCGCGATTCTCGCGGCATCCCCTGTTTCATTTCGTTGTACTTTCCATATCTC